>CAZPTO010000123.1:0-6566 GCA_964589155.1 uncultured Bacteroidaceae bacterium
TTGGGATAAAGAAAGAGGTTGTGCTTTCAGCAGAAACAGAGACAATGATTGAAATTGAATAGTGAGAATGAATAAAAAACACCCGACTGATCCGGTCTGATGCTTACACCCATATGTGCCTGGATAATTCGGATTTACATTGATAAATCAACAATTAAAATCTATAAATGATGAAAACACTACTAACTTTTATTTTGCTGGGCGTAATGATTACAGGTCATGCCCAAACACCGTGCGACCCATACCAGGATGAGACCAAAGAACAAAAAGATGAACGGATGGCCTGGTGGCGTGATGCCCGCTTCGGTATGTTCATCCACTGGGGAGTATATGCCGTGCCTGCAGGAACATATCAAGGTGAACAAATAAGTGGAATTGGCGAGTGGATCATGCTGAGGGCACAGATCCCCGTAGATGAATACACGGCCTATGCGAAGGAATTCAACCCGGTAAAATACAATCCGGAGGACTGGGCAAAACTCGCTAAAAAGGCAGGCATGCGCTACATGGTGATTACATCCAAACACCATGACGGATTTGCCTTATTTCCTTCTGCGGTGACGGATTGGGATGTGGAAGATGCCACGCCATACGGGGAAGATCTGATCGGGCCACTTGCTGAAGCAGCAAGAGAGGAAGGGCTCAAATTCGGCCTCTATTATTCCCAGGCACAGGACTGGACCCATCCTGGTGGAGCAAAAGCGAGGTATGAGGAAGATACGGGTTGGGACCCAAAACATTACGGGGATTTCGACACATATCTTGAACAAATAGCTGCTCCCCAGGTAGGTGAGATACTCAGCAATTATCGTCCTGACGTGCTGTGGTGGGATACACCACGCTGGATGAACCAGGAGAGAGCGGAAACCCTGATCCCGCTGATTCGCATCGTACCCGGAATCATCACCAACAACCGGCTCGGTGGCGGATACGAGGGCGATACGGAAACACCCGAACAACATATCCCTGCTGTTGGGTTCAAAGACAGGGACTGGGAGGTATGTATGACCATGAACCGGACCTGGGGATACAAGAGTTATGATCATGACTGGAAATCCACGGAAGACCTGATTCAGAAGCTTTGTGACATTGCCAGCAAGGGTGGGAACTTCCTGTTGAATGTGGGACCGACGGCTGATGGCCTGATCCCACAGGCGAGCATTGACCGCCTGGAGGAGATCGGTGCATGGATGGACATCAACGGAGAGGCAATTTACGAAACCACGGCAAGCCCCTTCTTTCGAATTCCGTGGGGAAGATGCACCAAAAAGATCCTTCCGGATCGCGCAGTCCTTTACCTGCATGTATTCGACTGGCCAGAAAACGGAAACTTAGTGCTCGAAGGACTTGAAAACAATCCCGCTTCGGTTACGCTCCTGCAGGGTGGAAAAAAACTTGACTGGAAAGAATTGAAAGGGAATACACCTGGAATACAAATCAACGTACCCAGGGAGGCACCGGATCAAATTTCCACTGTACTAAAAATAGAGATTGAAGGTGAACTGAAGGTGGAGAAAATGTTGCCTTCCCAGGACAAAAAAGGGAAACTGGTCCTGTTACCTGAATTTGCAGACCTGCACAACCGCATTGCCACCAACCTTCGCCTGGAACGCAAGGGTGGACAACCAAGCATCGGGTACTGGACCGATACACGCACATGGATCAGCTACACTTTTGAGATCAGTACACCCGGAACATTTACCATTCAGGCTGATGTTGCTGCTGAAGAAAAAAGCCAGATTTCTATTCAATCAGGGGAACAGCCCCAAAGGAAGGTTGTGCTCGATCCATCCGGTAGCTATGATGATTTCCGGGTTGTGGACCTGGGGACTTTGACCTTTGAAGAGGCAGGTACCTATACACTGGAAATCAGACCGGTAAAAGAGGATTGGTCCCCCGTGAACCTGCGCGATGTCACGCTGCTACCCACGAAGTGAAAACGATGCGGCAAATGTAAAAACAGTTTTTCATGAAACTTTACATCGGGGCGTTGGCAACCGATTAAACGACCATATGAATACATATCAGCACTTTAACTGTAAACAATTCAGGTCATTCTTTTTATACATTCTGATTGGTTCAGCATTTTTCCTGTCGATGTGTGCCGAACCGGAAGAATCAAAACCTGTAAATGTAGTCCTGATCCTGGTTGATGACATGGGTTACGGTGACATTGCTGCCCATGGCAACCCGGTACTCAGGACACCCCATTTCGATCAACTCTGTGCCGAGAGTGCCCGGTTTACCAATTTTGCGGTGAGTCCAACCTGTGCCCCTACCCGTGCAGCCCTGATGACAGGTACACATGAATTTCTTGCAGGTGTTACACATACCATTGCACCGATGAATTACCTGGATCATGATGCAGTGACGATTGCAGAACTGTTCCGGGAAAACGGATATAAAACAGGACTCTTCGGGAAATGGCATCTTGGTCAAACCGACCTGTACGGTCCATGGCACCGTGGATTTGATCAAACGCTCACGGTCCCGGGGGATGCACAGAATTCACATTTTGATCCGGTTTTATTACACAACCGCAAAGCGAAAAAATACCGTGGGTACCGCGAAGACATCCTCTTCCGGGAAGCCATGGGTTTTATGGCCGCCAACAAAGACAGTGGATTCTTTTGCTACATCCCTACGTATTCACCCCACTCACCGAATAAGGCTCCGAAAGCATATTGTGCACCTTATGAGGGTTACATCAATCCTGAGCGACCTGGCGGGGAATACAGCGCAGGCTTTTTCGGACAAGTAGCCAATGTCGATGAAAACCTGGGAAAGTTATTCGCTTTCCTGGATTCAATTGAAGCAACTGATCATACCCTGGTCATTGCAATGAATGACAATGGAGGAACGCGCGGGGTGGATACATACAACAGCAATATGCGGGGACTCAAAACCACTCCCTGGTGGGGTGGGTCACGTGCCTATTCATTCTGGAAATGGGGAGAACACTTTCCCCCGGGTGACCGGAACCTTATGTGCGGGCACATAGATGTTTTCCCGACGCTGGCGGAAATGTTTGGGTTGGAATTAACTCCCGCACTGGAGCACCAATTGCAGGGCAACAGCCTGGTGACAGTACTTGAAAATCCTGATAATGCGTTCAATAACGACCGGATGCAAATTTCCCATATCGGAAGGTGGAGTAAGGCCCAAAACTGGCAGGATCATAAATACGCCGGCTGTTCAGTGAGGTGGGACAATTATATCCTTGTAAGACATGAACCTTGTGAAGACCCGGAATGTAAAACCTGCCTGACCGCCCGGGAACGGGGCATCAATAAAAAAAGGCCTGCATATACTGGTAATTCGGATCATTATGTCCTCACAACACCGGGGGAATGGGAGTTGTTTAATATTATAAATGATCCGTACCAGGAAAAGAATATTGCAAATGTGCATCCTGAAATTGTAAAAAAGATGAGCGACTTTTATGAATCCTGGTGGAACGAGGTAGCCGGGGCTATGGCCAGGAAGGTGGAACAAAGCAATTGATTCGATTTCACTATCAGTCGTTTTTTGAGGATGAGGAGAATCTGTTTTCAGAAATATGAGACTTCATTTAAGGCTTAAATTGACCACTAAAAAATATTGAAGATATGAAGACCAGGATATTCACACTGGCATTTCTGACTTTTTTGTCAGCATTTTCCTGTCAGAACAAGCAAGCACCCTCGAACAATAATACATCCGGAAACCTGCCGAATATTGTATTAATATTTGCCGATGACATGGGGTATGGTGATATTCAAATGTATAATCCAGCTTCTCAAATACCTACGCCAAACCTGAATGCTTTGGCGGGGAGCGGTTTGCGATTTGAAGATGCGCATACCAATTCAGCAGTTTGTACGCCGTCACGTTATGGCATTCTGACCGGTCGATATGCCTGGAGAACCGGTTTAAAAAAGGGAGTATTAAAGGAGCCCAACAGGAACCAACCACTTATTCAACCAGGCCGTTTGACGTTGGCGGGGATGCTGCAACAATTCAATTACCATACTGCCTGTATCGGTAAATGGCACCTGGGAATAGAATGGGAAAAGAATGAACAGGGAGCGCCTGATTATAATCAGCCTTTTGTATCCGGACCAAACGACGTGGGATTTGATTATTTTTTCGGGATCAATGCCGCGTTGGATATGACACCTTATGGATTCTACAGGAATAACGAACCTGTACAGCCACTCAATGACCAACAGGAAGCGCTTACATTTCCGCTGTTCATCAGGGAGGGGCCAAAGGCAAAAGATTTCGTACACAGCGAAGTCCTTGACAGGTTAACCGAAGAGGCGGTAAAGTACATCGAAGACCAGGCAAAGCATACAAATCCTTTCTTCCTGTATGTTGCCCTCACATCGCCGCACAAGCCTGTATGGCCGGCTGAAAGGTTCCAGGGCAGCACCACCCTGGGGCCTTATGCTGATTTCATCGTACAAACTGACTGGACCGTGGGACAGGTGCTTGATGCATTAGAACAAAACAATGTGCAAAACAACACCCTGGTCATATTCACCAGTGACAATGGCTCATTCATGTTTCGCGTGAATCCTGACAAGAATTATCCGTTTGGCCAGGAACTTCCTGAACAATGCTTTTACGTGAGGAAGGTTGGAGACGGTCTGCAGGACCATTCAGAAAATGCAAAAGTCCATGGGTACTATCCCCATGTGCATACAGCAAATTACCAGTGGCGTGGCACAAAAGCCGACATCTGGGAAGGCGGACATCGTGTACCGTTTATTGTCAGGTGGCCAGGACATGTGAAAGCAGGAACAAAAAGTAACCAGGCGATCTGTATCACTGATGTAATGGCAACCCTGGCGGATATTACCGGCTATTCACTCAGTGAAACTGAAGGAGAGGACAGTTTTAGTTTCCTCCCGGTATTATTAAATGAGGCAACCGAAACATCACGGGCACCCATCATTCACCATTCTGGCAATGGAACCTTTGCCATTCGGGAAGGCAAATGGAAAATGGTCTTTAGTGATGGTTCCGGGGGAAGGGAAGTACCCATTGGAAAGCCCTGGCAAGAGCCTTATTCACTTTTTAACCTTGAAATTGACCCGTCAGAAACAACGAATGTAATCCACAAATTTCCGGACATCGCAACAGAGCTGACTGAGAAAATGAACCAGATCAGGGAACGTCAAACCAGCAAATAAATTGAACCATTCTTATGCCGGCCACTCAAATTTTCAACTTTTCCCCGGGTAGGAATCAAGTCCGCACTGCACAGCAGATGTATCAAAATGGAAAGGATGCACCGCATCTATGTTGTATTATTTCCCTCCCTTCTTATTCAATTTCTGCTGCAATGGCTTTCCACCCATTTCCCCTGTCCAGGAGGTCACTCAGGGATTGCATGAGCTCCTCGTTAGCAGGATCATTGGCAATGCTTCGGTTCTCTTCCGGGTCTGTTTGATGATCAAACAGGTCGCGGGCAAGCAACTCACCCGTATGCTCCCGGATCCATTCTGTATACCGGTAGCGTTCGGTTTGAACGGTATACCCCATAATCACCTTTTCAGGATTGCCCCGGTTACTTTCCGGCCAGTAACTCAATGCACCCTCTTTCCATTTCTTATCCGGATCTTCAACCAGCGGAACAACACTCGTTCCCTGCAGGTGGCCGGGCAGTTTCAGGCCGGCCAATTCACATAACGATGGATAGATATCCACAAATTCGACGAGCGCATTTGTTTTTGCAGGAGTTTGCCCGGGTACCTTCAGGATCATCGGTACATGATTGTCCAGGTGGAATTGCGTGTGTTTGCACCACATGTCGTGTTCTCCCAGCTTCCAGCCATGATCCCCCCAGAGGATCACAATCGTATTGTCATCCAGTCCGTTTGCTTCCAGGCCATCAAGCAGTCGTCCGATCTGTGCATCGATGTATGAAACGCATGCGTAATAACCGTGCTTCAATGTCCTTTCCAATGAATCACTGAAAGCTTCCCTGCCTTTGGGAATACCGTAATAGTTCCTGATCTCTCCAAAATTGTAGTCAAAATATTCGCTCACATTCTCCGGGTGGAAGGGATTGGGGGCTGGTTTGATATCATTCTCACCGTACATGTCCCAGTATTTCTTAGGCGCATTGAAGGGTAAATGGGGCTTTTTATACCCGACTGCCATGAAGAAAGGGCGATCGGAATTTTTCAACCCGGAAAGCTTTTCAATGGCCATATCTGTCATCATCCCATCGTGGTATGCATTGTCAGGCACCTCGGGCCACTCGTAAGCGGGTCCGCGACCGCCGCCCTCCTGGCCCCTGTTTTCCCGGTACCATTTATCATATTGCGCTACGATCTTCACAGATTCCTCTGATAGATAACCTCTTCCAATCGCTTCAGTTGTCACAATATGATAGTTACTTCCAAATTGCACATCGTGATCAATATCATGATGATATATTTTTCCCGCGGCCCATATTGTATACCCGTTGTTTTCAAAATGCTGATTGAGCGTAAGCATTCCGGGGGCATCTTCTTCCAGCGACGCGCAGTTATAGATATTCAATGTATCCGGCCTTAATCCGGACATCAAACTTG
>CAZPTO010000123.1:6666-8780 GCA_964589155.1 uncultured Bacteroidaceae bacterium
GACGCGCAGTTATAGATATTCAATGTATCCGGCCTTAATCCGGACATCAAACTTGCCCTGGAGGCCATGCAAATGGGCTGCTGACAATAGGCCCGGTTGAAGGTCAATCCCTCTGCAGCCAGGCGGTCAATGTTCGGACTCCTGATCTCTGTTGTTCCGAAACTCCCCAATTCTGTCCGCAGGTCATCCACAGCGATAAATAGAATATTGGGTGCTTCTTTTCCCTGGTCACATGATCCGAGAAGTACCGGGATCAACAATACAGCCATAAAAAACTTTAATCGATCCATGATGGTATGTTTTATTCTTTATTATTCGCCATTCTCCACCTGTTATTCTTCATAATCTGCGCCAGCCAGGCTATTCAGCACCGATTCCTGCCAATTTCTCATCTGGCTTTCCAAATTATCCACGATATCAGGATATTGGCTGGCCACATTCACTGTTTCAGCACGATCGTTCTCCAGGTCATACAATTCATATCCCTCTTCATTCGGTGTGTTGCCATCCATTATCAACTTAAATTTATTTGTCATGATGGCCCTCTCCCCGCCAAAATCATCTTCGGAAACTTCAGGATAGACATAATTCCGGAATGTACGCGTGTATTTGCCGTTCATCATTTTGGCTAGCGGTGTGGTTCCCTCTTGTAATTGTGGATCAATGTAATGTTCCGGGGAATCACCGAAAGCCTGGTTCGCATTGAATTGCCAGAAGCAGATCGGCTCAACCCGCTCGATTCCGGGATTTTTTATAAAAGGCAACAGGCTGATGCCATCGATAGGACGATCGGGAAGTTCCTGGTCGGTTATTTCAGCAAGAGTGGGCAAAATATCGCTCGTGACTGCAATATTCTTATTGACCGCCGGTTCTTTGATCATTGCCGGCCATTCCATGACGCCAGGAACAAGGATTCCCCCTTCATACAAAGATCCTTTGTCGTTGCGTATGGTCATTCCTGTTCTTCTTGCACTTCCCGGGGTGCCATTATCACCACAATACAGCACCAGGGTATGCTCACGCAAATCACTGTCCTTTAAATACTCCCTCATTTCTCCAATGGCCCGGTCCATGGCAGTGATTTCAGCGTACCGTTCCTGCAGGACATCCCCGAGCGGACGCTCTGTGCGTTGCCCGGTTTCATTGGATGTCAATCTTACCGTATAATTATTCAATGTATCAGGCAAATCATCATAAAGCGCCAGGTCCCCGGGCAATCCGCTATAGGGTTCATGCGGCGAACCAAACCAAACGACCGCCATGAACGGTTGCTGTTTCGTTTGTGCCTGCTCAATAAACCGGATCGCTTTGTCGACGAGTATTTTTGAACTCTCGCCCTCGATTTTTTGTGGTTCCTCGCCATTTCTTGACAGGACAGGATCGAGTTCAAAGAAGTTATCGTGCGACAGCCATGTATCAAATCCCATGGCGCCCGGACTGATTGGTGATGCTTTCTTTACGGCCCCAACATGCCATTTACCAAAATGTGCCGATGTGTACCCGGCTCTTTCAAGCATATCTGCGATACTAATTTCCTCCGGACGTAAGGACCAGTTGGGTGAAAATGTGCCATAGCGGTTGGGATGCCGGCCGGTAAGGAAGCTTCCCCTGGTAGGAGAACAAGTGGGATGCCCGGAATAAAAGCGGTCGAACCGCATTCCGCTCGCAGCCATTTCATCCAGAACGGGTGTTTTTACAAACGGATGGCCATTGTATCCAACCTCATCCCAGCCGTGGTCGTCCCCCATGAACAGGACGAAATTTGGCAACTCCGTGGACTGGTTTCCATTTGCTTGCTTCGGACTGCTGGAGCATGAAGTAATCACCATCAATACACCTGCAAAAATGTTCTTCACTAAAAATGTTTTGTTGATCATCATAGCGGTAAAAATATAAGATTTTCAGTATTGCTTGTTTTGTTGTAATCCCAATATGTTTTGGATATGTTCCATTGTATTGGAATACAATTGTAAATTTATACATTTAAACTACAATAGTATCATATCTCCCAAGCTGAAAACATATGATGATAAATGCTCTGAAAAAAAGAAACGCCCTGATCGCACTGTTCATCCTTGCCGGTGCTGTGAATATCCAGTTGGGAACAGCTGCGG
>CAZPTO010000124.1:0-8776 GCA_964589155.1 uncultured Bacteroidaceae bacterium
TAATATCCTTGTGAGTAAAAATTTCACGGCAAATATGCCGGCAGATTTTACCGGGGGGTTGTTAAATATTGAATTGAAGGATTTCCCGGACAAGAAGATACTTAACTTTTCTGTAGGAACGTCATATAATCCTGATATGCATCTTCACCCTGATTACCTGACCTACAATGGAAGTAAGACAGATTTCCTGGGTTTCGACGGGGGAGTGCGGGCATTGCCTGCCGGTGCCGGACAATCCAACATCCCGACACCTATTAGCGGGCACAGCACAGAACAAGTGAATCAGTTTATTAATTCGTTCAACCCAACTCTGAATGCAGCCCAAAAAATGAGTCCGCTTGATTTCAGCGCAAGCTTTTCAATGGGTAACCAGATTGATCTCACCCGGAGTAATGAAGGTCCTGAAAACAACCGTAAATTAGGTTACATTTTTTCTCTCTCTTATAAATCAGATTTCAAATACTATGATGATGTCTTTTTTGGAGAGTATCAGCGGCATATTGACCCCGACAGGTACGAAATGAGATATGCCACCATCTCAGATGGCGAAATGGGAAAAAAGAATTTCCTCATAGGACTGCTGGGGGGAGTTGCCTATAAGACCAATTACTCAAAGATCAGGTTCACCCTGATGCACCTTCAAAATGGTGAAAGTACCGCGGGCATTTTTAATATAGACAATGATGGCGAAGCTGTCGGGCAATCAGGATACCTGGCTACTTCTCATAACCTTGAATATAATCAACGGTCAATTACCAACATGTTTATCAACGGAACCAGGAAATATGGATCCTCTGGCGTGGACCTTGACTGGCGCATTGCTCCTACACTTTCACTATCAAAAGACCCGGATATAAGAAAAACTGCATTTACCCGGGAATATGACGGACCAACATTCAGCGCGGGTGCAGGCGGAAATCCGTCCAGGATATGGCGGGACCTCAGCGAATGGACCATACCGGCACAAATGGATCTGACAAAGGGATATGCTTTGAATGAAATGATTGGATCGGTCAGCTTTGGTGTCAGCCAGACGTATAAGCAAAGAAGTTATCAGATCCTCTTTTTTGATGTCCAATTCTTTGGTCAGCAACCTAACTGGATAGAATATGACCCCTCACTCGTCCTGGTGCCGGGAAATATTTACCCGGATGGAAAAATCTATTACCAGTCAGGAAACAGCAATCCCAATCCAAATGCATATTCTTCAAACGTATCCAACACTGCAGCTTACATTTCAAACGAACTGGAAATATTCACCAGCCTGAAAACAATTCTTGGATTGAGGGCCGAATACTACGTCCAGAGACATACAGGAAGAGACATTACCTATGCTACCGGGGATATTACGAACGGTCGGAATCTCGACAATCAAAAGGTCCTTGAATCACTGGATCTTTTCCCGAGCATCAACCTGGTCCTTGCACTAACGGATGCACAAAACCTGCGTGCCGCCTATTCCAGAACCATTGCACGTCCCTCCTTTAAGGAGCTTTCATTCGCACAGATCATCGATCCCATCACCAACCGTATATTCAATGGATCGCTGTTTACATATAACGGATGGGACGGGAACCTGACGGAGACAAGAATCGATAACCTGGACCTGAGGTGGGAATACTTTATGGACCGTGGTCAGATGTTCTCCATCAGTGGATTCATGAAAACATTTGATGATCCGATTGAACTGGTCAGGATCCCCGAACAACAGACCAGTACAGAATACCAACCCAGGAATGTCGGTGACGGAAGGCTGGTTGGAGTTGAATTTGAACTCCGGAAAAACCTTAGCTTCCTCGGTTCCTTTATGAAAAATTTCAACTTCAGCAGCAATATTACGCTTGTTGAATCACAAATCAGCATGACAGATGTGGAATACAATTCAAGAGAATCTTACCTGAAAACCGGGGAAACGCTCTCACATATACGCAGCATGGCGGGCCAGTCACCCTATGTAATCAATTCATCTCTTACCTATGCAGATTATGACCTTGGGCTTGATGCCGGCATCTTCTATAACGTAAAGGGACCAACACTCTACATTGTCGGGGGAGGATTGTTCCCGGACGTATATAATGATCCCTTTCACAGTCTAAACATTTCTATCAATAAAAAAATTGGTAAAGGCCGGAATGCTTCGATAGACCTGAAGGTTTCCAATGTATTGAATGACGAAAATGAGGTTTTCTACGAGTCATTCAATGCCTCTGCACAAGTATTCGAAAGATTGGTGCCCGGAAGATCATTCAGCATTGGCTACAGCCATCAATTTTAACTGAAGTGGTACAATCATCAATTTAAAGTTTAGGTTGAGATTTCAATATAGTCGGGATTTCACTGGCAGGAGGAAAATTAGCGTATTTTTCTCCTGTTTCTTTTTGAACGCTATAGCCTGTGTGGAATCATAGCGGGTCAGAAAAACGCAACATTGGAATATAGACAATGCCCTTTTGATTATCCTTCGCTGGTTGCACAAGTCAAATTCCGGGTAAATGCAAAAAAGAGATGTGCCGTCCACGAAAAGCTGCAGTGAAGGCACCATGGTTTAAGTGTTGCACTTACAATAACCTATGACCGGGGATCACTATCGGGCCGGACAGCCAGATAGCTTCCGCCAGTGGAATCTCCACCGACTTTTCGCATTTTAATCCTGAGCTCTGTCTGTTGTTCCTCCCCTACCTTTACCCTGTTGAGAACGACCTCCTGGTATGAAACATATTCAAGGGAAATCTTATAAATGCCTGCATCTGTCGCAGAAAATGAAAAATTTCCGTCAAAATCCGTTAGCACTTCTTGGCCGCTGGAAATATGTTTCACTTTCACACCCAACAGGGGCTCTCCGGTTTGATGATCAATAACTGTTCCTGATATTTTCCCTTGCTGAGCATGCAAGGCATTGGATAGCGCCAGAAATAAAATAATACTAAAAACAGACTTCATTTATTACTAAATCAATTTTACATTACAAAATAACACACGGAACCTTAGGTTAAGGTTATTCAAATGTTAGCGAATCCTTAATTTTTAAAACCTGTGTTAATTAATCCTTAAATCGTTTTTATACATCATTGAACATTCACACGAAAGTGTTGTTCTTAATCTTTGAGCAACTAGTATAATTATGGAAGATCCCAGGAACAGACAATATACCAACGGAGAGATCACCGTGTTTTGGAAACCGTCAAAATGCATTCATGCAACAACTTGTTTCAGGGAACTCATCGAAGTCTTTAATCCGGGCAGAAGGCCATGGGTGAACATGGAAGGTGCTCCTACCCGCAAGATCATCGAGGTAGTAAACAAGTGTCCAACCCAGGCACTGGAATGGAAGTACAATAAAGAAATGAAGCAGGAAGACCTCCAGGTAAACCAGGTTTCGGTTGAAGAAGAGACACCGGAAACTGTGAAAGAGGAGGATAACCAGCGGCCAGTGAAGGTGAACCTGATGAAAGATGGGCCCATTGTTGTGGAAGGTGATTTCAAAGTGATCGGTGCAGACGGAAATACGCTCAGGTCGATGCTGATGACCTCTTTTTGCCGCTGCGGCGGATCAAAGAGTATGCCCTATTGCGACGGTACACACAGGAAGATCGGTTTTATGGATAAAGATGTTTGAAATGGATAATAAAAAGGCTGAATTTAAAGTTTTCGGGAATGGCCCCCTGCAGATATCAGGAGATTTTGAGCTGTTCGACGCTTCCGGTGAGATCATCACCCGTCAAAGCCCTATTTTCTTGTGTCGCTGCGGAATGAGTTCTGATAAACCCTTCTGCGACGGATCACACAAATCTTCCGGATTCACCGGTTGATACTTTTCATGATTAAAACCATATCTTTGCATACTCAACCATCATAAATAATGGGTATGTCCAAAGTCAGCCTCTATTCAGAAGTCGATTCGCTGGAGGGCGTCATCCTTCACCCGCCAGGACCGGAAGTGGAGAATATGACCCCGAAAAATGCCGAGCGGGCATTGTATAGCGACATTCTGAATCTTGCCGTTGCCCGGAAAGAATATAATCAGCTGGAATGTGCGCTTCAACAGCTGACACAAACGTACCGCGTGACTGACCTCCTGCGTGATATTCTCCGCTCTTACGAAGTGAAAGAGAAGATCATCAAAAAAACATGCTACAATGAACGCAGGCCTGAACTGGTGGACTTTCTGCTCGACCAGGATCCGGGCGAACTCAGTCGCCTGCTGATACAGGGAGTACCTCTCATAAAAGAGACCCTGACCAATTTTCTTTCAGACGAGAATTTTGCCCTTCGCCCCCTGCATAATTTTTTCTATACCAGGGATGCCAGCATCGCATTCCACGATAAAGTACTTATAGGGAAAATGGCAAGCCGTGTGCGAGAGCGGGAAGCGCTGATCATGGAAGCAATCTTCAATTACCATCCGAAACTCCGCTCACAAACCATCGTTGCTGATGACCATGATATTTCAGGCAACAGGATCAATATCGAAGGTGGAGATGTACTGGTAGCCCGCGAAGATATCCTGCTTCTGGGAATCGGCGGGAGAACCAATACCCAGGGAGTGGACTTCCTCATGAACCACATCAGGCAGGAAAAAAAACCCTACCATATCATCGTCCAGGAGCTCCCTGAAAAGCCAGAGTCATTTATTCACCTTGACATGGCGTTTACATTGCTTGACCATGATACGTGCATGCTTTATGAACCACTGATCCTCCGACCCAATAAGTATGAAACCGTTCATATCGAATTGGATAATGGAAAGGTGAAGTCTATTAGAACCGTGGAAAATATTCCGGCCATTTTAAAAAAACTTGGGATGGACCTGAAACCAACCTTTTGCGGCGGGAGTTCCGATTCAACGGTCCAGGAACGGGAGCAATGGCATAGTGGTGCCAACTTCTTCGCCGTTGGTCCGGGAAAAGTATTCGGTTACAACAGGAATATCAATACCCTTGAAAACCTCAGCAAGAATGGTTTCGAAGTCCTGCGCGCCCGTGATATGCTGAGCGGAAAATTCAAACTGGATGATTATGACAAATATGTGCTTACCATTGACGGCAGTGAACTTGCACGCGGAGGGGGTGGCGCCAGGTGCATGACCATGCCATTCCGGCGCTCAGCTGCTCACTGACCATATCCACGTAAATTTTCCAGCACTTCATGCTCCGTTGGCATACCGCCGGGAAAAGAAGCATTTACCCATCCTCCATAGATCGGATTGGGAAATACGATGAATTTTCTGCCGAACCGCTCCCTGTGTTCTTGTACCGCTAACTTTCCATAGCGTTCCGCGCGGTTGTCGAAAATCCCTTCAAAATCACCCAGGTTGTCACCCAACAGCAATATTATTTCGTAATTTTTACTGACCGCCGCACGCCGCGTATCTTTGGATGAGGTGGTGGTCTTTAGCAACACATGCGCTTCATCAGCGTTAGGAAAACCATACTTCTGCATGTTGTCAAGAGTGGCATCCATCAGGGTCGCTGCTCGATTGGAAATATAAAACACCTCTATTCCCAGGCTGTCGGCCAGTTTAGTAAATTGAAGCACGCCGGGCAAAGGCAGCGCTTCACGCAATTCACACCACACTGCCCATTTCTCTTCAGAATAGGAATACCCATTGCGCAACATATCCACATTAAAAGGGCTGTTATCCAACACCGTCTCATCAATATCAAGCACCACCGCCGGGGGGAAATCCCCTTCCCCTGGCTGGTATTCCCTGATCCGGTCACTGGCAACGTTGTATCCCTGGATATAGAGTGCATCTGTTTCCGCAGCTTGCTGATGCCACAGCAGCGCCTGCACACCCGTTAATTCATTGTCTTCCGGACCAGGTCGGTCCTGCTGGTTGGGTCGGACACACGCAGGTGATGCTAATACCAGGCAAAGCAGCATTAATACGTACTTTCTTGTGCTCATTGTGTAAAGTATTGAACACTGAAGATACACATTATCCATTTGCAAAAGTCAGGGTAAAAGGTAAAAAATTAAATATATATTTTAATAACTATTTTAATATATATATTAATATTTATTTAAATATATATTTTTTTACTTCCGGGTACATTCAAGCGGAAATCCAGGGATCTTATGCAACACATAAAAATACGCCGGATTCAACGATTGATTGCAACAAGGATATATCGATCCGTGTATTTCCCGGACCTTTGAAACGAGATTTCTTTCCCGGACCACATCAACCAGTAAAACCCCTGGTACATTGTATACCCATTACAGTTCACCTGGATCATTTTACGTATCAGTTATCATCATTTAAATAGTGAAAAAAATCAACGAAGATTTTCTGCATTTTCTGTGGAAGAACCAGCAACTTACAGGCGTGGTGCTGACCCCTGCCTCGGGGAGATCAATCAGGGTCATCGACCCCGGACAGCACAATAAGAATGCCGGTCCCGATTTTTTCAATGCAAAAGTCGAGATTGATGGCACAATCTGGGCGGGAAATGTGGAACTGCACATCAATGCTTCCGATTGGATCAGGCACGGTCATACCAACGACCATTCTTATGATTCTGTGATTTTGCATGTTGTATGTTTTAACGACTGTGAGATCAGGCGACCTGGTGGCCAGGTAATTCCTGCGGCCATGCTTCGCTTCCCATCCGTGATGTGGGACAGGTATGCATCCATGCTGAGCAGCGCCCATTGGATTGCCTGTCAAAAGGTCCTTCCGGACATCACACCCCTGCATGTGGCCCAATGGACCTCTGCACTTATGATTGAAAAGTTACAGGACAGGGTATCAATGATGCAACAGTCCCTGCAGGAGGTGAATGGACACTGGGATGCCCTGCTGTCGGGCGTACTGTTCAGATCATTTGGCCTTCCTGTCAATACCACCCCCTTCGAAATGCTGGCCCTGATGGTACCCTACCCTTTGCTATTGCGCAATAAACATGATCTTTTTTCCCTGGAAGCCCTGTTATTTGGGAAAGCCGGTATGCTGCACACCTCACTTCCGGAAGATAAATATGCAGAAGGATTGAAAAATGAATTCAGCCGCTTTGCAGCAAAGCTAGGGGATCAGACTGTCCCGGCACATACATGGAAATTCATGCGGATGCGTCCTTCTGCCTTTCCTTCTCTCCGAATTGCCCAGTTATCGGCATGCATTCAAAATTTATACCCACCACACCATCTGGTCGAATCACGTCCGGCGCTGGGGCTGCTCCGGGAACGCTTCCGCATCAGGGCGGGCGACTATTGGAACAACCATTACAGGCTTGGAAAAATTTCCGGATGCAGGCCCAAATTCATCGGCAGTGAATTCACCCATAAGATAATTATCAATGGAATTGTCCCCTACTGCTTCCTGTTTGGAAAAATGAATGGGAAACAGGCATTCTGTGACTATGCCATTCAACTTCTCGAACAGATCCCGTCAGAGCATAATGTAATTTTGAAAAATTGGATTAAATTTGGAATGAAAAGTACAAATGCATTCGACAGCCAGGCCCTGATATTCCTTCATAAGAAATACTGCCTGGAGAAACGCTGCCTGGAATGCCAGTTTGGCAATTATTTGATCCTCGATGGTGAGAGCGTACTGCCAAACCATCATCAGCCGCGCATCGATGGATCATGCTGATGTAAAGCTGAAGCGTGTGGGTGCCAGCAATGTGATCATACCCGCTAAGATCGGGGGCCAGCGCATGGCCAAACTGGTGGCGCAACCTGATATTATCGAATTTGCCGACTACATGTTATTGCAAAGTACTGAATCAATCCCCTTCCCGAAACAAAGCTGCAAAACACCGACAGGCTCTTTGCTCTGGGTACACACGGGCAAATTGAAAGTCTGAAAAAAGTGATCTCAACAGAGGCTGGTTGAAGCCTGTGCTAAACCCGGGAGAAATCAAACTACCTGAAAATATGAGTGAAACTGCTGTAAATCAGAGGTGATAATTTTATATTGAATATTGTAAAATTGAAAAAAATCAATACCTTTGCGACTCTAAAATCACAAACAGGCACCAATAAGAAATTAGAAACAGATAAAGGAATAGAAAAGAATGTATTTAACGGCTGAAAAGAAACAGGAGATTTTCAAGAAGTACGGAAAATCAGAAACCAACACCGGTTCTGCTGAGGGTCAGATTGCGTTGTTCACCTACAGGATCAATCACCTCACAGAACATCTTAAGATCAATAAAAAAGATCACAGCACCCAACGCGCACTACTCCGCCTTGTTGGTAAACGCAGAAGCCTGCTCGATTACCTGAAAGCAAAAGACATCGAGCGCTACAGGGAAGTCATCAAGGACCTTAAGATCCGGAAGTAAAAAGATATTTAATATCGTCATGGAAAGGCAATTTGAAATTGCCTTTCTTTTTATATATGTATTTTTAGAAGAATTAAGATATGTCAAAACCAACACCAATAATCAGATCCATCGACTTGGGAGATGGAAGAGAGATAAAAATAGAAACCGGCAAACTGGCCAAACAGGCCGACGGGTCGGTTGTTGTGAGCATGGGTTCAACCATGCTGCTGGCAACAGTTGTTGCTGCCAAAGAAGCAAAAGAAGATGTAGATTTCATGCCCCTTTCAGTTGAATACAGGGAAAAATATGCATCACACGGTCGTTTCCCGGGAGGTTTCCTGAAGCGGGAAGCACGTCCTGGTGATCACGAAATCCTGGTTTCGCGACTGATCGACAGGGCACTCAGACCATTATTCCCGGAAGATTTCCATGCTGATACATTTGTCAATGTATCACTGATCTCCGCCGATGGAGAGACCATGCCCGATGCTATGGCAGGTCTG
>CAZPTO010000125.1:0-1545 GCA_964589155.1 uncultured Bacteroidaceae bacterium
ACCTGCTGTTCAGGTAATCACTTTTGCCTGGTAGCCTTCCCTGCGCAGGAATGCGAGCACTTCGGGCAACGCGGCATACAGGTTTTTACTTGCTTTGAGAGAATCATGAAAGACAATAACTGAGCCTGGACGGACATTTTCAACCACATTCCTGGTTACCTGCTTTTCGTGCAACCCTGAATCATAGTCAACGCTCAAGACCGACCACATGATGATTTTGTACTTTTTCTTCAGTGCCCTGACCTGGGCGGGCCGGATCCTGCCATAAGGGGGACGGAATAAATCGGAATGTATCAGCTCCGCTGCCCGGTCCACATCTTCAACATAACTGCGGACGGATGTTCTGAAACCTTTTTTGTGCGAATAGGAATGATTGCCCAGCGCATGTCCCCTGGCCCGGATTTTCTCAAATATTCCGAAATTTGCCTCCACATTGCTGCCCAAACAAAAAAAAGTTGCCTTTGCCTGGTACTCATCAAGCCTGTCAAGGACCCATTCGGTAACTTCGGGCGTCGGTCCATCGTCAAAGGTCAGGTAAACCTCCCTGTCCTCCGCATGCAGCTCCCAGGTAAGCGATCTGAAAGTCTTGCGCAATAAACGCGGGATCTTTGCAATGAGCATCAGGGACGGAAGTATTGCTCAAAAACGGGTACGAACGCATCAACCTTTTCCTGTAATCGACGCGAGGTATCCGTTTCACCATACCCCCGGGCAATACTGCTCAACGTGTTCAGGTCACGGATCATTTGCAGAAAATCATTCTGCATTTTCGCAGCTTTGGCTGACTTAGAACGGATCACCTTGCTAAAGTATTCAAGCTCCCGCTCCGTAATCTGCTCCATCTGCTCCGTGAGCTCCACGGCCTTTTCAATGGCACCTGCAGCATAGTAACTCTGGATCAGCGGAACCACAGAAAAATTGAATGGGATACGTTCGTGCGGCATGTGGTCCATGCAATAATCCAACACTTCGAGAGCCTTTTCATCATCCCCTTCATCAGACAGCGCGCGGGCCAGGGTGGCAAAAGCATATCGGTATTTGATGGTCATCCGCACATTGTTCTCATCCATATATACATCGGGATTGTCCAATCCGCCCCATTCAAATTCCTCAACCAGTCGCTGATACATACGATCAGTATCCACCACCCCCAACATAGTAGAATTTTGGATATTGATGGGGGCTACACGATATGCCAACCCCTCTTGCACAAATGATTCATCAAGGTTCAGGAAGTTGTCGTTGGAAACCGTATTCGAAAAATAGATCGGGCGTTCCCAGTTATTGTTGGCAAGCATATCCAGCTGGGCTATGGCATTCTTATAGATCACCTCATCTCCCAGGCTGAATCTCACCTGGTCGACCAGGTAGGGTTCAATGCCCTCTGTTAAAACCATATCGCTCAATTCAGCAGTATCCACCGGCACAATAAACTTCTTTGCCGGAATGAAATAGCGCGAATCCTGGAACCGTGGATCATCACTTGCAAGGAAATCAATGGCATCCTTCAATGGTGTATAGTCTGCATCAATCGTCCTGATCAGA
>CAZPTO010000125.1:1555-8769 GCA_964589155.1 uncultured Bacteroidaceae bacterium
CACTGATAATGCCCTGTATACCTTCCCGGTTGATCTCAATCCGGTCTGCAACATCTCCTTCTGCAAATGCACGCAGGTAGGAATACAACCTGAAGGGATCCATCTTGTTTTCCAATGCCATAAAAGCACGGTAATCGTTTGGAAACCCTGCAGGAACTTTGGATTCCGCAACAAGGGCAGATGCATTGTCGTAGAGGCGCATCACTTCATCACGGTACTTCTCTTCATTGGCCTCGTACTTCTGCCTGATCAGTGCAGTGGAGGTCTCAACGAGGTAGGCATAGTCCCTGACCCCCTGCCTGTATTGTTCCTTTGACATACTCAGGGGCAGTGGATCCGATTCATAGAACTGGAACATCATCTGCTCAATGTACCAGTCGGCGGTAAGGTAACTGAGGTTCACCACCCTGACATCCGTACGGAATCCCTCCACTTCCTGCACATACCACAAAGGAAATGTATCGTTATCGCCGTTGGTAAAGATGATGGCATTTTCATCAACTGAATTAAGGTAATTACGTGCAAAAGCCCTGGCAGTGTATCGGTCCGACCTGTCATGATCATCCCAGTTCTCCATCGCCATCAGTCCCGGGACTGCAACAAGCGATGCGACTGCAATCACAACAGGGACCGCAGCATGATCAAGTTTTTTCCTGATATATTCTATGATCGCTACCAAACCGAGTCCGATCCAGATGGAAAATGCGTAGAAGGATCCTGCATAGGCATAATCTCTTTCGCGGGGTTGCAATGGATACTGGTTCAGGTAGACCACAATTGCAAATCCTGTGAGTATGAACAACAGGGCAACCACCCAGGCGTCTTTGACCCGCTTCCTGAAATGAAAGATCATGCCTGCCAGTCCGAAAATCAGAGGCAGGAAGTAATACTTGTTGTGGGCCTTATTGTCTTTTATGGAATCCGGGAGATCGTCCTGTGGTCCCAGCCTGGCTTCATCAATAAATTTAATCCCGCTGATCCAGTTGCCTTTATGCAACTCACCATGTCCCTGCAAGTCATTCTGTCTGCCGGCAAAATTCCACATAAAATACCGCATGTACATATGGCCTACCTGGTAACGGAAAAAGAAAAACATGTTTTTGGCAAAGCTCGGTTTGGCCTTGGGGGCATTCCTGTCAAATTGCATTTCACCCATACGTCCAACCACTGGCTGGCCACTGGCATCAGTGCGCACATTATATAGTTTTGACTCCCTCAGATTCCCCCAATAGATGTATTCATTGGCATGTTTTGCCTGGCTGCTCCACATCCTTGGCAGGAAACCTTCAAAATTGCTGTTATACTCATATTTACGGTCCTTTATCACCTCCTCATATTCATCATCGCCCCTGTAATAAGTTGGTCTTCCCTCCTTAACTGCCTCTGGCCGGGCATTGAAATATGCGCCATGAAAAAGCGGCCTGTCACCATACTGCTCCCTGTTGAGATAGCTGGCTAGCGTGAAGATGGTCTCCGGGTTGCTTTCATCGAGTGGCGTATTTGCAACGGACCTGATCACAATGACTGTATAGGTAGAGTACCCCACCATGATCACAAAGAAAGCAAGCAGTACTGTATTCCACATTACTTTCACCTTTTTCCGGGTATAGTAAATCCCGAAAATGATCAGTCCAAAAATGAGAAGCATGGAAAATATCACTCCTGAATAGAATGGTAGTCCGAAGCTGTTGACGAATATCAGCTCCACTTTGGATGCAAAAACGGGTACACCGAGAATGATCACTTCCAGAATGACACCGAGTATCAGCAGGGACACACCCAGTGCGGCTGCAAAACCACGGACAGAAAAGGTATACTTCCTGAAATAGTAAACAAACACCAGCGCAGGAATGGCCAGCAGGTTCAGCAAATGGGTTCCTATAGATATACCCATGACAAATGCGATGAGGATCAGCCAGCGGTTGGCATAGGGCTCATCGGCAATATTCTCCCACTTCAATATGGCCCAGAATACAAAAGCAGTAAACAGCGACGACAGGGCGTACACTTCCGCTTCCACAGCGGAGAACCAGAAGGTATCTGAAAAAGTATAGGCCAACGCACCCAGGGCTCCAGCTCCAAGAATGGTGATCAATTCAGGAAGCGCATAGGATTGCTGATGTCCGTAAAATTTTCTTACCAGGTGGGTGATGGTCCAGAAAAGGAACAGGATCGTAAAAGCACTCGCCAATCCCGACAACACATTCATAGTGTAAGCCACAATCATCTCATTTCCACCTGCAAATAATGTAAAGAACCTGCCGAGGATCATAAAAAACGGCGCTCCCGGCGGATGCCCTACTTCCAGTTTGTAAGCTGTAGCTATGAATTCACCACAGTCCCAAAAAGAGGTGGTTGGTTCAATGGTCAACAGGTAAGTAACGGCTGCGATAAGGAAAACCGACCAGCCCGTCAATAGATTATAGAATCTGAAATTCCTCATGATCTGTATTTTGTATCCCGACAAAGATAAAAGGATATCTTAAATGAACCGAGCCAGGACAATAATATTGACATGCGCGATCATGATTATTTTATTACATATCTCCATGGCTTCATCTTCCAGTGCGCACCTGCATAATCAATACCCACGCGGGGGGTGGTGCTGTATTCGACCCGGTCACCATCACCCGTGATCCAGATCCGTTCGGAAAACTGAAGGTCCTCCCCATTGAAGGATCCGTCCAATGCAAGACTGCGCGTGAGCCTCCCGGGACCGCTGACATCCATTAATCCCCTGATCAATACTGCCTGGGGCTCCTCGCGTGACCCCGTGACAATATTCATCATCCAATACATCCCATAGATCAGGTACATGTAAAGGATACCTCCTGTTTCAAACATTATTTTCGTGCGGGGTGTTTTTCCTTTGCTGGCATGACAGGCCTTATCTTCTGTTCCCCGATAGGCTTCCGTTTCTGATATAATATGTGCTGAAAATTCCCCCGACGCTCCCTTGCGTATGATCTTCTTACCGAGCAAGGCTGGTGCAACTTCAAGCACATCCCGGGTATAGAATTCCTTTGGAAGCCTTTGATCCATCTTTCAATACCGCATTTTATCAGATTTACTGATCCATTTACTGAATACCTTGTCAGCAGCAGGATCCTTTAACCTGACCATCTTAAGCTTCCTGCTATCAACAGGCTTGGCAAGTTCTTCATATATCAGGCTGTCATCAAAACCTGCTTTTTCCGCTCCTTTCCTGTCTGAAGAATACCAGACCGCAGAGATCCTGGCCCAATAAATAGCTCCGAGACACATAGGACATGGCTCACATGAGGTGTATAGTTCACAACCGGAAAGATTAAAATCTCCAAGTTTCGCACCTGCCTCCCTGATTGCAATCACCTCTGCGTGTGCGGTCGGATCATTATCCATAGTTACCTGGTTAGATGCTTCAGCAATAATCTCATTGTCTTTTACGATCACAGCTCCAAAGGGGCCTCCCCCGGTATCAATACTCTCATCTGCAATGTGTATCGCACGTTTTATATATTGATCACGCATACATTTTTAAGTTAATTAGTTTATACGTTCAGACTTCCTCCGCCATTCCCGGCCTTTTACAAATACTGGCATTACAAAACAAATGCAGCCAGGCAGTTCAACAGGCCGGAGATCCAAATAAATGTGCCTGTGAATTTTGCTGTTCCAGTTCAAAACCTTACGCGCATTATTAATTGCTGTGAATGATGTACCCCCTCTCCCGGAACAAAATGAATGTTCCACCCGATCTTTGAATCAATATTCTCTTTCCTGAATGGATCAGCAAAAATGTCCATCCTGCCATAATTGCCCGATTGATAAAATGGATCTCCATATTCAAATACGACCGGAGTGCCAAAATAATAAACTCCTTTGAAACCAAAAATAGTGTAACGAAAATCCACATGCGCAATCCATCCCCTTCCCCACTCCAGTTCAGCTGGTCGCAGGCGATCGTATGAAAGGATATACCCGGCAGATAGTTTCACAGAGAGCGGTTCCTTGTTGTTATCAACACCGTAACCAGCCATCATGGACATAACCCCGTTGTCACGGATCGGATGTGCATCAGAGCGCTGATAGCTCCTGGCTTCATGATACATTAGTATGGAAGGATTCAGGAAGAAGTGCGAAAGCCTGAAGGATGCATCCATTCCGGCCAGGAAAGATTCCCTTGTATTTGTCGCGACCCGGCCGGTCCAGTCAATGAATCCATACACCTCAAAAAAACTGCTGACATAGGAAAGATATCCTCCTTCAATATTGGGACGGAAATAGTTCAGTGTATCGGTCAGGAAAACCAGGGGCATATCGACCCTGTTCCTGCGGGGAAAGGATCCCAGTGCCATGTCCATCTGATCCGATCTGTAAGCATAATAGAGGGTAACCTGCGGTGGCACGGACAAAATCGAGCTCCCATGCTCATAAAGATAATTCAATCCCGCAGCAAAGCTGTGCGTGGTATCAATCCTGAAGACCAGCGATGCATCCAGTCGTGCTCCAAAAATGGTCTGAGGGAATGCATATTCAGAAAAATATTCCCGGTTATCGAAGATCTGGTGGAAGGAAATATCATACCCCACACGCTGTCCCCGGACAGACAGGCCTGAAAGAGCCAGAACGATGATCAACAGAGATTTTTTCACGTACCAGGAATCTTTTTCCAGCAATAAAGGTAAAACAAAACATGAAGATGTTGAAAAACCGGGCCAAATCAGTGTAAATAAATACCGTAGACAAGATCTATCTTTCAGAAAATCTGAGATTTAAGAAAACTGGAAATAAATTGTTGATATGTTATTGATTTAATAAAAAGATTTGTATTTTTGCGAACCACAAATTCAGGCGATAGAATTTATCAGGAAAAAAATATTAAAGACGTGGATACATTAAGTTACAAGACCGTTTCAGCGAATAAAGATACCGTCAATAAAGAATGGGTATTGGTTGATGCTACCGACCAGATCCTGGGCCGTCTGGCAGCCAGGGTGGCAATGATTCTCAGGGGAAAGCACAAGCCCAGTTTCACGCCACATGTTGATTGTGGTGATAACGTAATCGTTATCAATGCCGAAAAGATAAAACTCACTGGCAACAAATCAACACAGAGAGAGTATATTCGTCACACCGGGTACCCTGGTGGACAAAGGACTGAAACTGTTGAGAGCCTTTTGAAAAGAAGACCCATTGCCGTGATTGAAAGATCCGTCAAGGGTATGCTGCCGAAAAACAGGCTTGGAAGTGAACTGTTCAGAAATCTTCATGTTTTTGAGGGTGACGCACATCCGCATGAAGCACAACAACCAAAAAAGATCGATTTAAATACCATTAAATAAGAATTCATGGAGGTGATTAATACAATAGGAAGAAGAAAAAGAGCCATTGCCAGGGTATATCTCTCTGACGGTAAAGGCCAGATCACTGTCAATGACAAAGATTACAAAGAATATTTTCCATTCGAGCAGCTGCACTATGTGGTGGACCAGCCACTGAACCTGCTTGAACTGAAAGACAAATACGACGTCAAAGCCAACCTTGCAGGTGGCGGGATCAAAGGACAGGCGGAAGCATTACGTCTCGGAATCGCAAGAGCACTTGTAAAGATTGATGCAGAAAACAAATCCAAACTTCGCGCAGAAGGTTTCATGACGAGGGATCCAAGAGCTGTTGAGAGAAAGAAGCCAGGTCAACCTAAAGCAAGGAAAAGGTTCCAGTTCAGCAAACGTTAATCCAAATAACATATTTATTAAACGCGAAACCAGCAGGACTTCCAATATGAACTACCTGTTGGTTGCTTAAGCAAAAATTAAACAAATGCCAAAGACAAGTTTCAACGAACTATTGGATGCAGGTGTGCATTTTGGTCACCTGAAGAGAAAATGGAATCCCGCAATGGCTCCTTATATTTTTATGGAGAAAAACGGGATCCACATTATTGACCTCAACAAAACAGAGGCAAAACTTGAGGAAGCTGCAAATGCACTCAAGCAAATCGCAAAATCAGGAAGGAAGATCCTTTTTGTAGCCACAAAAAAGCAGGCAAAAGATATCGTTTCTGAAAAAGTGAAGGCCATCAATATGCCTTATGTTACTGAACGTTGGCCGGGGGGAATGCTGACCAATTTCCCGACCATCAGGAAGGCAGTAAAAAAGATGACTTCGATCGATAAAATGGCCACCGACGGAACATTCGAAACACTTTCCAAAAGGGAAAAGTTACAAATCACCCGTCAACGTGCCAAACTGGAGAAGATGCTTGGAAGTATTTCAGACCTTACCAGGCTTCCGGCAGCGATGTTTATTGTTGACGTTACAAAAGAATATATCGCGGTTCGCGAAGCCAAGCGTTTGAATATTCCTGTATTTGCAATGGTAGATACCAACTCTGATCCGAAGAACATTGATTTCCCGATACCGGCCAATGACGATGCTTCAAAATCAATTTCCCTGATCCTCGATTATGTTTGTGAATCAGTCGCTGATGGGCTGAACGAGCGTAAAATGGAAAAGGAAAAAGAAGTTACAGCCGCCAGGGAGAAAAAGGACAAAGAAAAGGAAAGAAAAGCTGCTGAATCTAAAGAGAAGAGTGAAGAAAAATCAGCTGCCAAAGTAGCCAAACCTGAGAAGGAAGCTGCTAAAGTTGAAAAGAAAGATCAGAAGGAAGCTGCCACGGCAGAGAAGAAAGATCAGAAGGGGCCGGCAAAGACAGGGCACAAAGAAGCAAAGGAAGAAGCCAAAGCTGAAAAGAAAGAGGATAAGTAAAAGCAAGTGGCAATCCCCAGGAGTAACGCTTACTCCGGGCCCAGGCTGTTCCTGAAACCGATATATCCCTGTTCCCGCGGCCCGAACCACTTACAAGAATTTTTACTAAAGAAGATAATAACGATAAAATATATTAAAATGGCTGATATTAAAGCTGCAGACGTAAGCAAACTTAGAAAAAGCACAGGTGCCGGTATGATGGATTGCAAAAAAGCACTCCAGGAGGCTGAAGGTGATTTCGATAAAGCCATCGAGATCATTCGTAAAAAAGGAATGGCCGTGGCAAACAAACGTGCAGACCGTGAAGCAAGCGAAGGTACTGTGCAGGCAAAAGTTGAAGATGGGTTCGGAGCGATGATCTCCATAAACTGTGAAACTGATTTTGTTGCAAAGAATGATGATTTTGTAGCATTTGCACAGCAAATCCTTGATACTGCAATTGCAGAAAAACCTGCAGACCTGGA
>CAZPTO010000126.1:0-8716 GCA_964589155.1 uncultured Bacteroidaceae bacterium
ATGGAGAGCGGCTGAAAGTATGCAAATCGTCCTCATGATCATACATAATGGTATTAAATACTGAGGAGCGCTGGTAATAGGCACCGATATCGAGCCCGGCAACACTGTTGAACATATAGCCCGCATAGATCCCGGTGTGCAAATTTGCATAGCGGAAAAATCCGGTACCCGCCATCGACCTGGCACCAATGGCGGGATTAGTAGTAGAAAAAGCACGCCACAGCGCACCAAGATTCCCGCCGAAATAAATGTAACGGTTGTTCCTGACCCTGCCACCGCGTCCGAGCGAATTTTCAACCCTGCGGTGCAGTCTCAGATCCCTGTTTTCCCATAGATTGCTTACCGGGATACCCAGGTTGAAGGTGGTTTGCATCCTGGTGCCGTCGTGTATATAGGTTACCTGCCCGGTGTTACCTGCCGAGGTAGTGTAATCAACGGTCGAGTACTTGATCTCACGCAGTCCGCTGAAATGTGAAAAACGGAGCGAGAGCTGCCAGTTATTCGGAAAGCGGTAGTCTGCGGAAACACCCGCTTCAATCATATGAAGTGTTTTATTGCTGGGTACATCCCCGGTGAGGGTGTATTGTATAGTGCGGCCAGCCGGATTGGTGATCAGTGAGGAGGCCTCGCGGACAAGCGGTTCACCGGTAAGAAAACCCAACTGGTATCCCAGGCTGGCTGTCAGGCTCACAGGAAGATCGGGGAGCTGCAGCCGGTATGCCACAGTTGCAGGTACCAAAATGGTACCGTGACTTTTAACTGCAGGTTGGTGTGGTCTTTCATCGATGGGATTCACCCCCCCGGAATACTGATGTGCATACAGCCCTGTGCCGATGCTGAGATTGGGAAGGATTTCCTGCCAGATGGATACCCCACCGATGGAACCGTACATAACGGATGTAGAAAACAGATCCGTGTCTCCCCCGGCGCGACTGATGTCCCAGGCCGGACCTGCTTCTGCGCTGATATAGGTTTTCAACTGTCCCTGTGCATAAAGTAACGGGAACAATACAATCAGGAGCATGATAGAGGTTTTTCTCATATGGGCACAATTGGCTTTTTTCATCAGGGAAAACGGGTGTTACTCCTCGTAAGGAATAGCGGCGTTTCTCAAAAAAATAACGCG
Source organism: uncultured Bacteroidaceae bacterium (assembly GCA_964589155.1). Taxonomy (GTDB): domain Bacteria; phylum Bacteroidota; class Bacteroidia; order Bacteroidales; genus M55B112. The sequence continues at coordinate 1,127 of CAZPTO010000126.1, forward strand.
CAACAACGTATTGTTATTCTCTGTGGGGTTGAATATAGTTAAAAATATAAATTGTGATATGCTTCAGAAAGTGAGTGAGAATATTGTCTCTTTATCCGGTATGGATTGTGCGGTGATGGTACCGCCGTGTAACCTGAGGATCTGCCTGGAGAGGCTGAGTCCGATACCCGAGCCATTCCTTTTGGTTGTGAAGAAGGGGATAAAAATCTTATCGAGCACATCCTGCAGAATTCCCTGGCCGTTATCAATGATCTGGATCGTAGGCCGGCCACGTTTGTTATAATATCCTTTGACATGGATCTCACCGTTTTCTTTACCTTCCAGGGCATGGGCTGAATTCTTGATCAGGTTGATCAGTACCTGGGAGATCATTTGTTCATCGATTTGCAACTCAATGCTGTCCGGTTCCATCGTGTAATATAGCCTGATCCCCTGGTCTTCAGTTTCCCGCTTCATGAGCCTCACAACATTCTCAAGCAGACTGTTCATATCTGCCATGGCAAAGTTCGGCTTGGATATCTTGGTGAGGTTTCTGTAAGTTTCCACGAAATTCATGAGCCCGGTGCTGCGCTTGTTGATGGTCTGGAGTGCCTGCTGTATCTCCTCAACTGCTTCGTTGTCAAGACAGGGGGCATCATCGCTTTTGGAATCGTATTCTTTGATCATCAGCTCTATGGTGGAAGAGAGGCTGGAGATAGGTGCGATGGAATTCATGATCTCATGGGTCAGCACCCGTATCAGTTTTTGCCACGCTTCTGTTTCCTGCCCCTCGAGTACATTCTGAATGTTCTTGACTGTGGTCAGCATGATCGTTTTGTCCTTCACCTTGAATTCTGTGGACTGGATGGCCAGTTGCAGGATATCGTCTTCATCCTGTACTTTTACCAGGTGGTTCTCTCCGGGCTGGATGCTGAGCAGCGTACCAACCAGCTCCTTGCTGAGGGATTCCAGTTTGTGGATATCTTTCAGGGAGTTGATCTGGAAAAGTTTTTTTGCCGCAGGGTTGATCATTTCTACGATCCCGTTGCGCTGGTATGCAAGAATACTGACGTCCAGGTTCTGAACGATGCTGTGGAGATAATGCAGGTGCTCTTCTTTCTCGGAGCGCACACGCTGGAAATCAGACATCACTTCATTGAAGGCTTCATTCAAAGCCTCGAAAGAGGAACCTGCCTCTTTGATGGTAAATGTCCGGGTAAATTCAGAATACCTGATGGATTCAAGAAAATTGGCAAGTTCGCGGTTGGTTCGATCCACGTACCTGATCATCGACCATACCTGGTATACCACCAGGCCAATGATCAGCACAGGCGTAAAGATGAATGTACTGTTCAGGGTAAGGAACAGCAGGAGACAGGAGGCTGTAAGCAACAGCACCCTGATGATCACATTGACCCTGAATTGTTTATAAACCATGTTTTTCCATTCTTCTGTACAGTGATGTACGTGTTAATCCCAATTGTGTTGCAGCCTGGGTGACGTTGCCCTGGTTCTGGCGCATTGCCTTGTTGATCACCGCCTTCTCGATCTCATCCAGGTTATACGTATCAAAATCATGGTCACCCGGCGAAGAAGACTTCTGTGAGGAAAGAATAAAATCGTCAGGCCCCAGGCTTGAACCCTCGCTCATGATCACCGCCCGCTCGATGGCATGCTGAAGTTCCCGCACATTTCCGGGCCAGTTGTACTGGTTGAGTTTTTTGATTGCGGAAGATTGAATGTTGCGGATGGATTTCCTGTATTTCTTGCTGTATATCTTCAGAAAATGATCGGATAGCACAGGAATATCACCTGTACGGTCCCGCAGGGGTGGCAGATGTATTTCAACGGTATTGATCCGGTAAAGGAGGTCCTGCCTGAAATCACCTTTACTGACTTCCTCATGAATATTACTATTGGTGGCGCAGATCAGTCGCACGTCAACTGGAAGCGGCTTGGCGGCGCCCACGCGTATTACCTCACGGCGCTCAATAACAGTCAGCAATTTGGATTGAAGGGGATAGGAGAGGTTCCCGATCTCATCCAGGAACAAGGTACCCCCGGAAGCAATTTCGAAACGTCCCTGCTTCATTTTGTGGGCGTCGGTGAACGCTCCTTTTTCGTGACCGAATAGCTCACTTTCAAAAAGTGTTTCGGCAATCGATCCAAGGTCCACGCTGATGAAAACCTCCTGCTTCCTGAGGGAGTTTCTGTATATTGCCCTGGCTACCAACTCTTTGCCGGTTCCATTTTCGCCCAAAATGAGCACATTTGCATCTGTGCCTGCTACTTTCTTGATGGTTTTAAATACCTCCTGCATTTCCACTGATTGTCCAATGAAATCGGTGAACGGCTGATCCAGCACAGCACTGATCTCTTGCTGTTTCATGCGCAGGGACTCTGCCTGCATCCTGGAACGTCGTAAATTGATGGCCGAATTGATCGTCGCCAGGATCTTTTCGTTCTGCCAGGGTTTCAGAATAAAATCCGTGGCACCGGCCTTGATCGCTTTTACTGCTTTCTCGGCATCCCCGTATGCAGTAATGAAGACGACCACGGCATTCGGGTCGTGGTCCAGGATCACCTGCAGGGCATCAAATCCTTCCTGCCCGCTGATTGCATCTTTCGTAAAGTTCATGTCCAGGAGGATCACATCCCAGGTCTCCTTCTTCAGCATCTCGGGGATCCGCTCCGGGCCACTGAGGGTCTCAATCACTTCTACATGCTGCCGCAGCAGAAGCTTCAGGGCAAATAAAATATCTTCATTGTCATCTACTGCCAGGATCTTACCAATTTTTTCATCCATAACAATTCAGTTTTTGATTTCTTAATTTCATTACACAAAAAAAATGCCTTAATTATTAAGCCCTTAGAGTACAACGACTTTCTAAAAGAGCCTTGTAGGCAAAGATAATAAAAAGGTGTACGTTTCCGAACACTGGGGCACCAATATCGAACATTTTTATCAACCGGTTCAAAACAAATTATTTCATTAATGGATTGATTTTCAAAAAAGTATTTTCTTTGGCATAATAAATGCCTAAAGAGAGAGAAAAAAACTTGTTATGGACGGAATGGATCGTAAAATTGAAAAAAGGGGAGGACTGACCAGGAAAGTGATCTTGTATGGAGTAATTACCATCCTGGTACTCTTTATTGCCGGTATCATGATCTTCGGCGACAAAAGTTCAAAATATAATGTTGAGGTTTCCCGGCTCACCATTGATGAAGTAAAGAAGGATGTATTTCAGGATTATATAACCGAACAAGGCATCGTTGAACCTATCCGCACAATATACCTGGATGCGGTTGAGGGTGGCCGCGTCGAAGAGATCCTGATCGACGAAGGGAACATGGTCAACAGGGGCGATGTGATCCTGCGACTCAGCAATAATAATCTTTTGCTGGAGATCACCAACAACGAGGCGCAGGTCGTCAGGGCTGTCAACGAACTGAGGACAGCCAGGCTCTCCATGGATCAGCAGAAGCTGGCCAACAAGCAACAGATTATACAACTATCAAAACAGGTGACCCAGGAAAAGCGGGCTTTTGAGAACAATAAGAAACTTTTTGCCGAAAAACATATCTCACAAGAAGAATTTGAGCGGTCAAAGGAAGCCTACCAGGCCTCGTTGGCCCAACTGGATCTCGTGAAAGAGAATTACAGGAACGATTCCCTTTACAGATCCATTCAGATCAGTTCACTGGAGTCTTCGGTGCAAAGCATGGAAAAAAGCATGGTTATCATCAGGAAGCGTCTTGAAAACCTGAATGTGAAGGCGCCTGTGGACGGGGAACTGGCGACATTGAATCCAGAGATCGGTCAGGTGATCAATTACGGCACCCGTGTAGGAACGGTGAATATATTGGACTCATACAAGTTACGTGTGGAGATTGATGAACATTACATTGCCAGGATCCAGACCGGGTTAAAAGGAGAGTGTGATTTTGCCAATAAAGCGTATCCTGCTGAGATAGTGAAGATCTACCCGGAAGTGCAGAATGGCAGGTTTGCCGTGGATATGGAATTTACCGAAAGCATTCCAGACCAGATCAGGATTGGCCAGGCATCCCGTATCCGATTGCAACTGGGCGAATCCAAGGAAGGATTGCTGCTGGCCAAGGGAGGATTTTATAACAAGACAGGCGGACAATGGGTGTTCGTTGTGGACGCTTCAGGAGAATATGCTGAGAAACGCGAGATTTCCATAGGCAGGCAGAATCCCCGCTTTTATGAAGTGCTTGACGGCCTGGATGCAGGTGAAAAAGTGATCACCTCCAGCTACCAGAATTTTGCTGATCATGATAAATTGATCCTGAAAAACAACTAATCAACCGGAAGTTATGAGACGAATTTTGTTTATTGTAGTTTTCATACCCATCCTGGCGGTCGATCTAAAGGCGCAGGAACAGGAGATTTGGACCATTGACGAATGCATTACATATGCACTTGAAAACAATATTACACTGAAGCGCCAGGAACTGAATACAGCCCTCAAGAACAAGGACCTTGCCCAGAGTAAGCTGAATGCGCTGCCCAATCTCAATGGTCAGATCAACCATGACCTGGGTGCAGGGCGGGTGCTCGACAGGGGTACCTATGAATGGGTAAATACCGATGTGAGCCAGGGCGATCTTGGACTGGTTAGTAATGTGACGCTTTTTAAAGGACTGCAGGGACTGAATTCCATCAGGATGGCAGCAGCGGATCACAATGTGGCCAAAGCACAGTTGGAAGCCTCAGAAAATGATCTGCTGCTCAATATCATGACAGGCTACCTGGAAGTCTTGCTGAACAGGGAGCTGTTTGAAATTGCCGGGGAGAAGGTAAGGGTCGCTGAGCTACAGGTAGAGCGAATGGAAAAACTTGTGGAGGTGGGCAATGCTTCTGCGGGAGAACTGCTGGAGGTGAAAGCTACCGCTACAACGGAGAAATATAATATGACCCAGGCCAGGAACAACCTTACGTATGTCAGGCTGGAACTGGCGCAGCTGCTGAATCACCCGGACCCTTTGTCGTTCCGGGTTACCAAACCTGATATTGAGGACCCTTCCCTGTTGCAGATCCCGGAACTGGAGTCGGTGTATGGTCAGGCACTCGAGGTATTACCCCAGGTGGAAGCAGCCAGGCACCAGATCACCTACCAATCGAAGGGGCTGGCAGTGGCACGCGGGGCACTTTCCCCTGAGCTGTTTGTGCGTGCATTGTATTATTCCAATTACAGTGATAAGCTGATCAATCCCCGGGAAGTTGATCCTCTGAACCCGGTGCTTGACTACCCGGTACCTCAGCAAGTACTGGATAATCAATACAAACAAGTGAGTATAGGATTAAATATCCCGGTATTTAACAAATGGCAGAGCCGCACCAATATCAGCAAGGCCAAAATCAGCCTGGAAGATGCCCGCTACCAGTTGGAAGAGGTAAGGCAGCAGTTGTACAAAGACATACAACGTTACTATTCGGAAGTGCTTGGAGCACTTGATAATTATGAAGCTGCGAAGGAGACTCAGGCAAACAGTGAAGAGGCTTACAGGTATGCGGAGGAAAAATTCAAAGTGGGTATGGCAACAGCGCTTGAGCTGGAAGAGGCACGAAACCGCCTTTTTACTTCACGGGCAGAGATGATCAATGCCAAGTACCTGTTCGTTTTCTACCTGGAAATACTGGAATTCTACCAGGGAGAGATGATTAGTCTCAATTGACCCTTGATAAAATTTTGTCAGGTTCCATCGTCATTCAGATGAAACGTGTATTTTTGTTTCTTTAACCCTGAAGGAATGAAAAGAGTTTTCCTGGCCATCGTCCTGATTTCCTCCTTCCTCTGCGAAGCTGATTCCCAGGTAATTAATTTTGGGAAAACGCTTCCTGTAAGATCATTCGGTGTCACGTTCGCCCCGGTTTACAATGTCGACAATGTATTTCATTACGAACTCGAAGGAATGTCCTACCTGCTCATGGCAGGCTACGGGATCAGGTATGACCTGGATATGAACCTCAAGTACGGCTATTACAATGGTCCTGATTTTATCTCCGCAGATGTGCAATACCTTTTCAGAGAAACCCGGAAAAGCTACTATTCCTTTGCCGGGGGACTGCATAAGTGGAAGGAGTACGGGGTGGATCTGACCGTTAGTTATACCCATACTCCGCAGTACTGGGCCAACCTCACTTTTGGCCTTGACATGGATATCGATGTCAGTGAAGTGGAATTGCGGGCCTGGATTCCACTCAATTTTGGCATCAATTTCGATGATCGCTATTTCGTCTACCTGGAATACGACCTTCCCGTTACGGAGCGTGCCTGGGACATTCTCGGAGGTGGAATTACATATATTTTCAGGTAATTTCCGGGTTACTGTTTTTCATATACCTTCTCTCCACCTGACCAGGTCATGAGCACCTGCGTTCCGGGAATATCTGCTTCGTCCATGGTCATGATGTCCTTTTCCGTGATTACAAAATCCGCGATTTTCCCTCGTTCAATGCTTCCTTTGTAAGTCTCTTCAAATGCCGCCCTGGCAGCCCAGGTAGTCATGGCCCGCAGCGCCTCCTCTCTCGACAATGCCTCATCGCTGAGAAAACCGTCTTCCGGGTAGCCGCTGTGATCTTTCCGGGCAACTGCCGCATGGAAGCCGTAAAGCGGGTTGATAGATTCCACCGGAAAATCACTCCCATTGGGAATCCAGCCCAGTTGATCCAACAGGGTTTTGTAAGCATAGGCACCCTCCATGCGCGCTGCACCCAGCCGCTCTTCTGCCCAGTACATATCAGAAGTGGCATGTGTGGGTTGTACGGAAGGGACGATGTTATAAGCCCCGAACATTTCAATATCAGCGGGATGGATGATCTGCGCATGCTCAATTCTCCAGCGGCGATCATTTCCTTCCTTCAGCAGTTCAGAATAGATCTCCAGTGCTTTACGGTTGGCTCCGTCACCGATACAATGAATCGCTACCTGGTAATCGTTTTCCAATGCACGTTTGCAGTATGCTTTCAGTTGTGCTGGTGGGGTAACGAACAGTCCCCTGTTCCCGGGATCATCGGAATAATCTTCCAGCATGCGTGCACCCCTCGATCCGAGTGCGCCGTCGGCATATAGCTTCAGGGTGCTGATGGTAAGGTGGTCGTTCTGGTGCACACCCTTTTCAATGTAGTTCTCAAAATTACTTTCTGAAGGTTCAAGCCAGGCGTTGATCCGCATTTTCAGGGAGCCTTCTTTCTGCATGGAGTCGATGAGTTGCACCTCGTGTGTGGATAATCCGGCATCGGACACAGAGGTGAGTCCAACTGCAAAACAATTCTCCTGCGCCTTCAGCATGCCGCTGGTCAGGACTTCGGTTCCGGGTGTTGGAATGACCTTCTCCACAAGTCCGATGGCGTTGTCGATGAGGATCCCGGTGGGTTCTCCCTCCCCGAGCAACACATCGCCGCCTTCAATAGTGATGGATGCATCAACCCCTGCAAGGGAAAGGGCTTTCGAGTTGGCCCATCCTGCGTGACCATCAATGCGCTTTAATAATACGGGTCTGTCGGGGAAATACCGGTCCAGTTGCGTTTTATCGGGGAATATTTTTTCCTCCCAGTCATTCTGGTCCCATCCCCGACCG
>CAZPTO010000127.1:0-8661 GCA_964589155.1 uncultured Bacteroidaceae bacterium
CTCGTCCAGAGGCCCAGGATGATGTAAGGATAAAAATCAACACCGGGGAATAACCTTTCAAATAATGGTTGTCCGAAAAAGGTTAACAATACATTTCCGACCAGGCCAAGAAGAAGGATAAAGGTAGTGATCATCCCCAGGGTGCGTTTTTGTTCAACCGATCTGTCCTTGTGATCAAAGAAAAAGCGACCATATGTTGCGCGCATTCCAAAAGTATATATGATCAGAAATGCATTGATAACAGGAGCAACAATGGATATTATGCCATAGTCCTCGACAGTCAGAAAGCGTGTGTAAATAGGAATAAGAATGATCCCTATGGCTTTTGTAAGCACATTGGAAACAGTATAGATAGCACTGTGCGTTCCTATTTCTTTTATATACTGTCTCACCTAAATACTCATAAAGATCAATCTGACCAGTCCGTCTTAAAATGATGATACACGTTTTTACAATCCTCATTTACCGGATTGTGAAATTCAGATCACAACCGATCTGTAAATTTATGACTGACTTGTAAAGATAATTAAAGCATCAACGCGCACTATAGATTATTATAGATGTTGCCAATTGTTTCTGAAGACACTTCCCAGTTCAGGTTCTTCCGGACTGCTTTCCGACCATTCGCTGCCAGTCGCCTTCTATACTGTTGATCCAACAACTTTTTAAAACCACTTACACATGAATCAATATTACCTGATGCATACACCACCCCGGCTTCTGTTTCGCTGAGAATTCGGGCTACAGAGATACAATCAGATGCAAGCACAGGCTTTTCATAGAACATATATTCATACAGCTTATTCGGCGAAGAGTTATCAGATTGCTCAGTGCGCAGGTGCGGGATCAATGCAATATCTGCTTTTGCCTGTATCTGCACCATCTCCCCGAATGGTTTCCAACCCCAGAATTTTACATGATCCTGAATATCCAGCTGTGCTGCCAGGGTGTTGAGTCGATCAAGATAAGATCCTTTCCCAACGATCCAGAGTCGGGTATTTTCAGCAACACTGATCATTCCAGGAAGCGCTCGAATGATGTCCTGGAGTCCCCTGTGATAATTGATCCCTCCGGAATAAAACAGCGTAATAAAATCATGATCAGGTGTCCCCTTCACAGGTTTCATTTCGGAAAGCATTGGCAGATTGGATACAATTTCAATTTTTTCCTTTTGAACACCAACTGAATTAATACGTTCTGCCATTTCGCGGATAACTGTAATTACCTTATCTGCCCGGGGGACCATCTCCCTTTCATAATTTTTCCACTGTTTGATGGAAATAAGCAATTTACCTAAAAATGTACTGGAATAAGGTGAAGCATCAACCAGGGCAGGATAATTCTCGTGCAAATCGAGGATATAGTGCACACCGAATTTCTTTTTTGCATACAGACCTACCGAGGCCAGGGGAAGGTCGTGAACATGGATCGCGTCATATTCAAATTCATTCCTGATGTCCCGGACATATTTTTTCCAGAAATTGAAATAGAATGGGATCCTTAATGCAAGCGCTCCGGATTTATATATGAAACAGCTGATATACTTTTTAAAGAGACGAATTTGCTTGTAGTTATTTTTCCTGGCATTTTTTGTGAAACAAATGCTTGCAATAGCTACTTCGTGTCCTTGATTTTGCAGAGATAATGCCTCTTTTTCCACCCTGACATCAGGAGGAAAATCGTTTTCCAGCACCATCAGGATTTTCATATTGAATAAATTTTTTCCATGGAATCAAATTCAAAATTAAAGTAATTCTGGAAATAGTTATTAAAAAGCTATTTTTGTTTCGTACAATATTTAAATCACAACGCATGCTGAAAAAAGTTGATTTCTCAAAAATAGTTCCACACCTGGTCGCAATTATTACGTTCCTGGTTATTTCCTATGCATATTTTTCCCCGGTACTAGAAGGGAAAAGGATCAATCAACACGATCAGAAAACTTTCCTGGGCGGTGCCAAGGAAATTATTGACTATCGCGAAGCAACAGGTGAAGAGGCGCTCTGGACCAACCGGATGTTTGGTGGGATGCCCGCCTATCTGATCAGCACAAAATACAATGGAAACCTTATCCAGCACATCAACAAGCTGCTACAGGTTGGGCCGCGTCCTGCAAGTCAGCTCTTCCTGCTGCTACTCGGCGGATATATCCTGTTCATCTCTTTGAGGATCAACCCCTGGCTCAGTATGGTAGGGGCCATTGCACTTGCATTTTCCTCCTATAATTTTATTATCATCCTTGCAGGTCATAATACCAAGGTCATTGCCATTGCTTATGTTGCCCCGGTGCTTGCCGGAATATTTATGACCCTCCGGGGAAAAAGGCTGCTGGGAGCTGCCCTTACAGGTGTTTTTCTCTCGCTGCAAATTCTAGCCGGGCATCCCCAGATCACATATTATACCATTTTCATCGTGCTGTTTTTCGGTTTGTCAGAGCTCTATTTTTCCGTTCGTGAAAAAAAGCTCAAGAACATGGTGGTTTCTGTCGGTTTACTTGTGGTTGTTGTAGCTTTTTCCGTGTTAAGCAACTTCAGTCGCCTGGCTACAACCCTGGAATATGATGATTATTCCATGCGTACAAAATCTGAACTCTCCCAAAATAAAGAAGACCAGACAGATGGGCTAACCCTCTCCTATGCCACCAACTGGAGTTACGGGATTGATGAGACCATGACATTGCTTATTCCCGGTTTCAAAGGTGGGTCAAGCACCTATAAACTCACAGAGAATTCAAATACATATGAAGCACTTGCCCAGCTGGACAAAAATTTTGCAAAACAGTTTATCCGGAATACAAATATGTATTGGGGCAACCAGGTCATTACTTCAGGTCCTGTATACCTGGGAGCGATCATCGTCTTCCTGTTCGTTTTGGGATTATTTATTGTGGAAGGAAGGTACAAATGGTGGATCCTGGGTGTTACGGTTCTCGCAATCATGCTTTCCTGGGGCAAGAATTTTATGGGGCTCACCGAGTTTTTCATGCACAATATTCCGGGTTACAACAAATTCAGGACAGTAAGCATGACGCTTGTCATTCCACAAATCGTTGTGCCAATTCTTGCCCTCATTACCCTCAATAAAGTAATGTTCAAAGAATTGGAAAAGGAAAAACTTCTGAAAAGTCTGAAATGGTCGGCAGGAATTACCGGTGGACTGGCACTTTTGTTCCTCATTCTTCCTTCGCTGGCAGGTAATTTCAGCTCTCCGAACGACGTGCGTACCATCCAGGCGATATCGGGAAACAACCAGCAGGTGCAACAAATGCTCATGAGCTCTTTACCCTCTGCACTGGAAGCAGACAGGGAAGCGATGCTGCGGACCGATTCCTTCAGGTCGCTCGTGCTGATCCTGCTGGCAGCCGGATTGATGTATCTGTACAAGATCAGGAAGCAAAAAATCAACATCAACCTTGTCATCGGAATAATTGGTCTGTTGATCCTTGTGGATATGTGGTCCGTAAACAAACGGTTCCTGAATGATGATCAATTTGAGTCGAAAAGAAATTACACGCAGCCTTACACTGCCAATGCTGCTGACCAGGCAATTTTCCAGTCCAGGGGGTTGAATGAACGTGTATTGAACCTGACAACAAGTACCTTCCAGGACGCCAGGACCAGTTATTTTCACCAATCGCTCGGTGGATATCATGGTGCGAAGATGCGTCGTTACCAGGACCTGATCGACACCAGGCTGGTGGATGAAATGACCATGCTGATCGGTGGATTACAACAGCAGGATGTTGGAATCATAGATTCAACTTTAGAAGATCTTAACATTATCAACATGTTGAATACCAGGTTCATCATTGTCAATCCCGAGGGTGCCCCGATTACCAACCGGCACGCATTCGGAAACGCCTGGTTCGTAAATGAAGTAGTTGCTGTAGAGAATGCCGATGAGGAGCTCGACATGGTCTCCACAGCAGACCTGGGCAGGATCGCTGTTACGGACGATAAATTTATTGATGAGCTCGCAAGTACATCTTTTGGAGGAGATAACCTGGACCGCATTGACCTGGTGGAATATTTGCCTAATAAGTTAACCTATCAATCGTCGGCTGCTTCTGATCGCTTTGCGGTCTTTTCCGAGATTTTTTATGAAAAGGGATGGAATGCCACTATCGATGGTGAACCTGCAAATCATATCAGGGTGGACTACCTCCTGAGAGGTATGACCGTGCCTGCGGGTGACCATACAATCGTATTTGAGTTTCGGCCAAGGTCTTATTATGCCGGCGAGCGTGTTTCGCTTGCAGGTTCACTGATCCTTTTGCTCGTGCTTGTTGGTGCAATTGTGATGGAATTCAGGCAAAAAGAAAAGGATCAATAACGTCGCAGCCAGCGATACCTCCGGGCATCATTTCCAAATTTATAAGAAATGGAAAGTTCGTGGGTGCCAAAATTAAAACGTTGAATGGAGGAAAAGGCATAATCGAATGCATATCCAATAAACAGACCATCAATGCGCATGCCCAGCATTGAAATCAGGCTGCCTTCGGTGCGCACTCCAAAACCGACCCAGTAATCTTCGATGTAATAAAACTTAACACCAAAATCTCCCTGCGGAATCAATTTTTCAGTTGTTTTAATAAGCACATTCGGTTCGATAATAAAATCGCTACCGGCATTGAACCGATATCCTCCCATCAGCCAGTAATGCCTCAGGATCTGGTAATTGCTGCCGCCACCCCCGATATTGATCACAGACTGGAACAAATTATTCACACTGGCACCGATAAAATAATCCCTGTTGGTCCAGTACATCCCAAAATCAACATCCGGAGTATAACCGATTTCCTGGAGTCCTGCATTCACCAGTGGATCCTCATCCCTTCCAAAAGTCAGGTTTTCTGTGGCGATCCTGTATTGAAACATCTTCCCTGCCAGTCCGAAGGATAGTTGGTGATAATCCATCATGATATGATACGCATAGGTAAACTGCATGCCTGTTCTTGCAACATTCCCATTCATATCATTAATGACATACGCCCCAAGACCAACCCGTCCTTTTGTGCTTGGCCGCAGCAAATTGTTGTTCTTTACCGGATTCCTGATGATCTTGTAGGATCGCTGCAAGATGCGCGTTTGCCAGGAGGCTGAAAAAGTTTGCGGGGCATCACCAAATCCCACCCATTGCTGACGGGCAGTTGTGTTCACAGAAGTAAATCCGTCATATCCGGCCATCGCAGGATTGAGGATGAACCCGTTTAATACATATTGGCTGAAAATAGGTAATTGCTGACTTTCTGCGGGCAGGCACAAAAATGTCAGCAGCAAAAATATGATATATCTGCTACCTCTTTTCAATCTATACATTTGTCCGCAATTATACGATCTTACCGTATAATTGTTACGTTACCTCTTCTTGTCGGTTCATCATTCCCAAGGTCCAGTATATAATGATAGGAATCGATCGGAAGTTCCCGTCCATTGAATGTACCATCCCAGGGTTCACCTGCGACATCATCTGTATAATATACCAATTCTCCCCACCTGTTGTAGATCCAGAGCTCAGCATCAGGATACAGATACATATCGTTACTCCCGTCTTCATCAGAATCCAGCACCCACACATCATTTGCACCATCATAATTGGGTGTAAATGCATTTGGAATACGCAGGCAGGATTGATTCACTGTATCTATTTCCGCGATTGTATCCAGGTAACAACCATGCGCATCAACCAGACGGATCTCAAAATTGCCCGGGGGAAGGTTCTCAAAGAACATTTTACCGAGTACGTCATTCACAAAATAAGGTTCCGTTCCACCGATGATCCAATTGATGGTGAGCGTACCATCCGTCTCATCCGGACACTCTGCAGGAGTTGAAGTTGTTTCCATCTTGAGTGTATCCGGTGCCTGGAGCGTGATCTCAGCTATTTCCGTGCATCCGTTTGCATCTGTGACAGTCACCTGGAAATTACCATCCGAAATATTATCCAGCGATGGTGTGCCGATTATCGTATCCTCTCCGGGCAATACCCAAAGATAGGTGTAATCGGGGTCTGGTGTTCCATAGAAGACCATCAGATCGATCTCACCATCTTCATATCCGGGACAGGATGGGTTTGTCGGATCTACATCCAAAGCAATTGCCCGAGGTTCCTCAAGTTGGATACTGTCGCGAACTTCACAGTCATATTGATCCGTTACCTCTACAATATACCATCCGGCAGGGATGCCTGAGACCAGCGTGTCCGTAGATATCGCATCATGAGAAGCACCCTGGTACCATTGATAACTATATCCGGGATTCCCTCCGGTAGTTGTAACAGAAATCGCACCGGTAGAGTCTCCTTCGCAGGTGATATGGGTGTCACCAGCGTAGTTGCTTTCAATTGCAATCGCTGGCACGATTAGAGGACTTTGCATCAACTCAACTGAATCTTCTACGGAACAGTTATTATCGTCTGTTACTTCCACATTGTATTGGCCGGCTTCTATATCTGAAATGGTTGAACCCCCTATAATCTCCTCCCCTTCCGGACCGGTCCACATGTATGCATATGCCCCTGTAAGTTCTGTATTTCCTCCTTCCGGATCTAGTTCAATGGTACCAAGATCTCCAAAACACCTGATAAATTCAGGATCGGTATTTAAAACGATTGTATCTGGCTCATCCAGGATAAAGGTATATGTTGTATCGCAATTGTTCGTATCTGTGATCTTTACGTTGTATTGGCCGGCTTCGAGATTTGCTATCATCGTATCCCCGGTAATTTCCTCTCCTCCCGGAAGGGTCCAGACATAATCATAGCCCCTGGTTCCTCCGGATGGGATCAGTGAGATCTCTCCATCATTGAAACCATAACAACGAATGGCATACCCATTCTTATCTCCGGATGCACCTGATGTATCAATAAGTGTTTCTGCCATGAGTGTATCCGGTTGACTTAATGTCATTGTAGTATCCAGGCTACACCCGATTGCATCAGTTACCTTGACCTCATATTGTCCGGCTGGAACGCCAACCTGGTCTTTAGTGGTCACATCAGGCAGGCTCACGCTGGCAGGCGGCGTCCAGGAATAGGTATAATCCCCCGGACCATCTCCTTCATCTCCCTTTGGTCCTCCCCCGGAAAGGTTCATCAGCTGAATCTCTCCATCTGATAATCCATGACATGAAATATTTGCACCTCCGGCATATTCCTTAAGATCATAATCAAATCCGATCCCCGAAGGTTGTTCAAGGGTGATGGTTGTGTCATTAGTACAACCGAAACTATCAACTACGATAACATTATATACACCAGCGGTCAGACCAGATTGAACACTATCGGTTGGAATGAGTCCTGAACCAGTTGCAGTACTCCAGATGAAATCATTGTCAAGGTATTCCGTATGTCCGCCTTTATATGCCATGTTGATCCTGCCGTCTGCCAGGTCATAACAGCTGATATCCCAGTCACCCGGATGGCGGTCCGAAGAATCCCTGGCAAAGGTGACCGGATCGGGTTGATTAACAACAACCTCATTATAAAAATCAGCAGTTGTACAGCCATTATCATCAATTACGGCATAATAGTAATTTCCTGCTGGTAGTCCGGTCACATGATCGGTATATAAGATAGGCGCAGAGCCAAGGGTATCTGTGTACCACTCATAGCTATAGGGTTCTGTACCATCAATTCCTCCTGCGGTCATTTCAGCATCTGATGCACCAAAACAACTCACAAAATAATTGCCATAGGTTTTCTGGTAATCCAGTTGACTTTTAAGCTGTTCTGTTGCAGGTATCCAGCATGTCCTTTCAAATCGCAAACCAATAATATCATTAATAGTAATTTCATATCCTCCTGTTGGAACGTTTTCCAGGTTCCTGGTGGTAGCTTCAACAACTTCATCGGCCCTGTTATACCATTCATATGAATATGCATACATTTCTGCTCCACCCTTCACGTCGAGCAGGTAAATACTTCCGTCACTTGTTCCGGTAAAACAGGAAGCCTGGTAAACAGTATCAGCAGCCACTTCAAGCGTATCCGGCTCAATCAGGACCTTAATGCTGTCATGAAAACAACCCAGGGTATCGGTAATGGCATAATAATAAGTGCCTGCCGGGAGATTCTGAAGGCTATCCAATTGCTCTGAAATCGTTGTGTCCATGAGGGTTCCCGAAGCGCCACCCTCTCTCCAACCAAAGTTATAATCGTACCGGTAATCGCCGCCGACAGGATCCAGGTGGATCTTTCCGTCCGAATAATCATTACATGTGATGTGGAAGCCACCAAATACTGTGTCGTCTTCAGCAACATCAGATGTAAGCACAGGCACAACATCGATAAATACTATAGTGTCTTTGTCCAGGCTTGAACAAGTTGGATTCCCACTTGCATTCTCTATATACGGAATAAATTGATAAATCATTCCCTTAATAGAATCTTCCGCATGTGAAAGTGTCTGACCAAAGTCTTCAACATCTACAAGGTTTTCACTAGGCCTGTCACCTGAGATTACGTCATCTATATCTGTAACCAACAAGTCGTATTTCACTATTCCAGTAGGAAACTGATTGTTTGATACCGTAAACTGTATGGTTGTTCCGTTACAATAAATTGCTTCTTCAGTTGTACTCAATGGAACCCTTACGAGGACCTCTGGTGTAGGCTCTACCCAGATATCGATCGTACGTGGGGTGCCCGTACACCTGAGATCAC
>CAZPTO010000128.1:0-8595 GCA_964589155.1 uncultured Bacteroidaceae bacterium
CGCCAATATTGAACCCTTTACCTGCATGCCGGGGACATTGGTCATGTCACTTTCTGACAGTTTCAGGGCGGATCATGGCAACATCCCGATGGTTGGAATCGCCTATGACGGTCAGGAAGATGCATCCATTGAACTCAGGTTGCAGGCATTTATGCACCAGGCCTACCAATTCAGGGATGAAAAAGGATATACGCAATTTAACAAAAGCCTCGCCCACGAAAGACCAAAACAATCGATCCTGACGGATTAAACAGGCGAACACGCCACCAAACAACCCATCCCTCAAAGCACCGGAAGCATCCTTGCAAAAGTGATCTCTTCCGGTGTTACTTTTGCCTGCACCACCAACACTTCAACGCCGGCATCCATTGCTGCACCGAGTGCTGCTGCATACCCTGGATCAATATCTGCTGCAGGTGCAAAGGCGTCCACATCCATCCGTTGTACAACATACAGCATCACCGCACGCATGCCCTGCTCCTTCACCCTGATCAGGGTTTCAAGATGTTTCCGTCCGCGAGTGGTGACAGCATCCGGGAACATGGCTACCTCCCCCACCTTCAGTGTCACATTTTTCACTTCAACAAAGCACTTCTCCTGTGCATTTTCAAGGTAAATATCAAAACGGCTGTCTTCCCATTTCACCTCCCGGCGCATATTGTCGTATTTCTCAAAACCTGGGATCAAGCCCTCCCTGATCCAGGCAAACGCCACCTGGTTTGGGATGCCCGTATTGATTCCCACCCAACCTGCCCCGATCCTGATCATCTCCCAGGTGAACCGCGTCTTGCGTTTCGGATCCTTCACCGGACTGCAATACACTTCAGCACCTTCTTCCAGGCAGCTTTTCATGGAACCGGAATTGGCGCAATGGGCAAGGATCATTGAACCATCTTCCAGCTCGATATCGGTTAAAAAGCGCTTGTATCTTTTGATCAATTTCCCTTTTTGTAGTACTTCAAATTTCATTAGTTACATATTTATTCCGTAAATTTGTTCATGCTGCACCCTGTTAACGTGATCTGTTTCTCCTTTTTTGTACTTAACAACGATATGTTTACAACAGCAAAGGGCTGGAATTGATCATGAAGATTACCAATTTATTAGACGATTTCCATACGATGATCTGAACTTAAATGCTAAGAAAATGAAAAAAATTGTCACACTTTCGCTCACATTATGTATTGCTGCACTCACCTCCACCTCCTATGCACAGGTAGTCACCCGGCTGATTAATAAAGCTGCCAATAAAGCCGAAGACAAGACTGAAGAGCGCATTGAAGATGAAGCTGACAAGGCCGTTGAAAAGCAGGTGAACAAGGCTTTTAATAAGTTATTTGGGAAATCTGATGAAACTTCCGCATCCACTGATTCCTCTGGAAATGCCTCTGCTGCATCAGGCAGTGAAGCATCTGCTTCATCGGCAAGTTCAAGGGCTGCGAGAAATGCTTACCTGAATGCAATAGGCATGTCCGCAGGTACGGCCAATGTGAAACCTCTCTATGAATTTGACGGGTATATAGAAATGACCGTTTCAGAGTTTGAGGACGGGGAAGCAGAAGAAAGTACCGTGTACACCACCTATGTGGATTCCAAATCATTCGATTATGGCATGCATTTCAAAGCACCTGAGCAGGATGATTATTCCCTGATGATCTTTGATACGGATAACAACCTGATGGTCACACTCTCCGACACTGAGGGCCAGAAAACCGGGTTTGCCATTGCATTCACTCCTGAACAGGCAACAGCGATTGCCGAAGAGGCCGGGGAAGATCTTGATAAAGAATACACTGAACGGGTGGATTCGTATGCTTCCTATAAAACCGGCAAAACCAAAAAGATCCTGGGATACAGCTGCGAGGAATATGTCATTGACGATGAAGATGAAACCGTGACCATGTGGATCACACGGGACCTGAACAAAGAGATGAAGCAAACCTATATGAAGAATTCCACCTTTGCGGGGCTTTTTTCCTATGCATACTACACCGACGGGGTAGTAATGGAATATATCATCGAGGACAAGCAAGATGGTGACAGGAGTGTCATGACGGTCACTGATATCGATCTGAATAAGAAGAATTCTATCAATACCATGGGTTATACGATCATGGACATGAGTGGCATGATGCCCGACGAGGAGGACGATTCCGGGGAGAAGGACGATTCCGGGGAGAAGGACGATTCCCTAGGGCCTGTGGAATCAGATGAAGAAAAGTAGGGTTGATGGTACTCAAGGAATTCCTGACGCACGAAATATTATCCCTTAAAAAAGAGGAAATTGGCAAGATCATCGGACCTGATCCTGAAACATTCAGGGCCCTTTTCGATCATGCATTTTCACGCGAGATGCCCGTATGCTGGCGTGCCACCTGGCTCATGGATCACCTGGCGGAGGTGCATCCCTGGCTTGCAGAAGGATATATTGGAATCATATGGAAGGAGATCCCACGACAACATCCCGATGGTGTAACGCGGAGTGCGCTCCGGCTCCTTTCCAGGTACGATATCCCCGAAGACTTCCAGGGCATCGCTGCGGATCTCTGTCTTTCCTGGCTGGAGAAAGAATCGGTCCCCGTGGCCATTAAAGCGTACAGCATGGAAATGTTGCTGAAGATTGCCTCAGTATATCCTGAATTAAGCAATGAATTCATAACAGTTATCGAAGATCAGGCACCCAATAATTCAGCAGGATACAAAGCCAGGGCAGGTCACATCATCAGGGCCATGAAAAAACTGGAAATCCCTAAGAAAACGGAATAACATGTTCACAGTAAACAAAGAATACATGTTCCCGGAAATGAGGGTTCATCAATGATGCGAAAGGTAGAGTGAACAATAGGCAAAGATCTTGACTATCTTTGAAAAGCGAATCCAAAAAGCAATGCTGAATGGCTGATCACAGTTTCTGTTTCATTCTGTACAAGCCAGCTGTACCCGGAAATATCGGTGCCGCTGCACGTGCCATGAAGACCATGGGATTCACCGAATTGCGGTTAGTCGATCCTGCGGATCATCTTGCAGATGAGGCCAGGATGATGGCACATGGCTCGCATGACATCCTGGAAAACAGCAAGGTATACCCAACCTATGAAGCGGCAGTGGCTGATGTTGATTTCATTGTGTGTACCACGGCGAAGAAGAAAAGTGCCAAGGTGGATTACATCCCTTCCGGCCGGTTGCAAGCGTTTATTGCTGAAAAGATACCGGTAACGCGCCGGATCGGTATTGTATTCGGGACTGAGGAAAGTGGGCTGCCCAATTCCATCCTGCAGCATGCCAATACAGGAGTCACCATTCCAATGGCCACCACCTACCCCTCGCTTAACCTTTCCCAATCGGTGATGGTCATTGCTTATGAATTATCAGGATTGCTGCGAACCAGTGCTGATATTGAACCCGGATTTCAACATCCGGAAAGAGAACAACAGCAGCCAGGAGGGGGCCTGCAGCAGCCTGCCGGCGATTGCCAGCAGGCAGAAGGCGGACAGCAAGTTACAGACGCGGAAGCACAACAACCGGAGACCTGGTATCAGCTGCAGGAGCGTATTTCAGTGATATTGAACAAGAGCGGGATCAAGGGAGGCAGCCCACTGTATCACCGCATCATGGAACGTTTGTCATTTTTAAAAGCCTCGGATGCCCGGCTGGCCCATTCAGTGACCAGCAAGGTTATGAAACTGCTGGAGCGGTCTTCCGGAAAATAATTCGCACCCAAAGAAAGGCTGCTCCGGGTAAACCCCACAGCAGCCTTTCAAAGTATCATCACAAAATTGATTACTTCAGCTTCCAGCCTTCCCTGTATTCATGTTTGACCATTTTTTCAGCGAAAGGCTTCGCCTTCACAGTTGCGTATTCAGTTTCAAAGTGCGGGTGTCCGCTCTCGATATAGAATGTATCTTTGCTAACAATCCTCACCTCGTCGTCATCATCGATGTTGGTGATCTTCATCTCCTCACCATCCCACTGCAATTCACGCTGGAGGTCCTGCAGCCGCACTGCCAGGTTCCCCATCACGACCATTTCATTGAGTGGTCCTGAATAGTTGAAATTCGAGCTGGCTTCAACCCTGTTTTCCGGGCTTTCCTTGCAGGCGCGGGCCCAGTCCATTTCGTGGGAAGCTTCAACACGGCGCAATACTTTTGGAGCTTCATATGCATTGGTTACCTCCTCACCATCGATCCAGATCCTTGGATTTCTTGCATATGTCCCACACATGATCTTTCCTTTACTTCCTTCAAAGATCACACCACCGCTTCTGTCGCCCATCATCTCCCCGGCTTTCATTTCCGGGATCCTTTCAGGCATCATTCCGCCATCGTACCATGTAACATGGACAGCGGGCATTGCAAATTCTGGCATGTTCTTCCTGGCCGGGAATTTGTAGTGGACCACCTCTGCCTGTGGCGGACTCTCCGTGTTGAACTGCGTAGAACTGGCCTGTACCGCGTTGGGATGGCCCAGTTTCAATCCCATGAATACCGGGTCCAGGATGTGGCAGGCCATATCGCCGAGCGCTCCGGTTCCAAAGTCCCACCATCCCCTCCAGTTCCAGGGCGTATAGGCCTCGTGATAGGGACGCATGGGTGCAGGGCCGATAAAAAGGTCCCAGTCAAGCGTTTTGGGAACTTTCATCTTCTCATCCGGACGCTCCAGTCCCTGCGGCCAAATCGGCCGGTTGGTCCAGGCATGCACCCGCTCCACCTCGCCGATGGCGCCATCCCACAGCCATTCGCAGATGACTCTTAAATCATCACTTGAGTTCCCCTGGTTACCCATCTGGGTTGCCACACCATATTTTTCTGCTGTAAGTCGCAGCAAGCGTGATTCGTAGACTGAATGAGTCAGCGGCTTCTGCACATACACATGTTTGCCAAGCTGCATGGCGGCCATAGTGGTGATCGCATGGGTGTGGTCGGGTGTGGCAATCACAACTGCATCAATGGAATCTGACATCTCATCAAACATCGTACGGTAGTCCTTGTATTTTTTTGCATCAGGATAGTCTGCAAAGGCACCTTTCGAATAGTTCCAGTCCACATCGCAGAGTGCAACGATGTTCTGCGAATTCAGGTTATCAATATTTCGGTGCCCCATTCCACCTATACCGATACCGGCTATATTCAGCTTATCACTTGGTGCGGTGCGGCCCCGGGCACTGATGATGCCGCTTGGCAGTATGGTCATACCAGCCGCTGCAGCAGCTGAAGTTGCAACAAACTTCCGTCGTGAAACATGGTTCTTTTCGCGGGAACTTTCAGGATTTTTCATAGTAAATGATTTTTATGATATGATCGATAAATATTATTTCTTTGATGAAAACAGGGGATGAAAGTTAATAATTCAGTTTAAAATTTCCTAACGATAATAACGCCTCCACCCTACTTAACCCCCT
Source organism: uncultured Bacteroidaceae bacterium (assembly GCA_964589155.1). Taxonomy (GTDB): domain Bacteria; phylum Bacteroidota; class Bacteroidia; order Bacteroidales; genus M55B112. The sequence continues at coordinate 5,399 of CAZPTO010000128.1, forward strand.
TTTAGATGAAAATTGACTTTAAAAATCATCTGGGACGTGTTACCTTTGGACCAATGCTGGGGGATGATGACAAATATATTCGTGACCTGATTGCTGAGGGAGAGCATCAGCAGCAGGACTTTAAGTTCGAGATCACCAGTTCAAGAAAGATCGCCAGGACCCTTGTTGCCTTTGCCAACACAGATGGTGGAAGATTACTGATCGGCGTGAAGGACAATGGCAAGATCTCGGGAATCAGAACAGACGAAGAGTATTACATGATCGAAGCCGCTGCATCCCTTTACAGCAAACCGGAAATTTCTTTTGAAAGCTATCACCGGGTGGTGGAGGGAAAGACCATTCTCGAAATCACGATCAGACCTTCGGATCAGAAACCACATTATGCCCGGAATGAGGAAAATCGCTGGCTGGCCTATCACAGGGTAAAGGACAATAATTTTTTAGCAGACTATATATTGTTGCAGGTGTGGAAACGCAAGAAAAGAAGCAGGGGCACCTTCATCGCCTTTTCAGAGAATGAACAGCAAGTACTGAAATTACTGGACACAGGCGGCTTACTTGGCCTCGGGGAGATCAGGGATCAAACCGGGTTCAGAAAAAAGACCCTGCAGCAGATATTGATCAATCTTGTATCATTGCAGGCAGTGAAAATGGATTTTATGGAGGATAAACCTCTGTTCAGCCTTGAAGAGGAACAATAACGCGTGCCTATATAACCGGGATGTGATCCGCCTGGCAATGGATATGTGAATTCCGCTTATTCAGATAAAGCGCATATACGGCGGCGGGGTGTTACGGGGGTGTTCCGACCTGGGATGCATCTGCAACAATGCCTGTTACTAATCTTTTCACTGTTCTATCCGCTGAATCAACGCATGCAGGATCCGCTTTCCGTCAGCATCCCTCCTGAATTCGGAAACAGCTCTTTCCGGTTGTGGGATCATGCCAAAAACAGTATGCGCCCGGTTACTGATCCCGGCAATATTATCCTTTGCACCAGTCTCGTTCACTGATTCCGTGATCCTGCCCTCGTAGTCACAATAGCGAAAAAGGATTTGGCCTTCGAGGCGCATTGCTGCAAGCACATCTTCAGCTACATCATACCGGCCATAGGCTGTCGCGATAGGATTCCGGAAAACCGCATCAGGGTCCAGGTCAGCAGTCATGGCATTCAACTGATTTTCTGCCTTGATGTATACCTGTTTACAGATGAACCTTCCGGCGCTGTTCGGTTTCAACTCCCCGGGCAACAGTCCCGACTCGCAGAGTAACCGGAACCCGTTGCCGAACCCGATCACATACCCTCCTTTTGAAACAAATGCTTCCAGGTATGCCAGTGCAGGCGAACCATCCAGGCAAACTTGTTCCGTTTCATGGCGGTTACAGGGAAATCCTCCACCGATGAAGAGCGCTCCGAGATCAGTATAAGCCTGCTCCAGGTACCAAACTTCACGGGTATCTTTATTGAAATGTTCCTTAAGGATATGCACCAGTTCTGCATCACCATGTCCACCGGGGTATTTCAGCACTCCAAATTTCATAAAAGCATTGTTGCGTGATCCAAAGTTATATATAAAAGTGAATCAGCCAACTGACGGTATGTAAGTTTTGCCGGGGGTAGCTGGTAAAACACACGTTTTTTGTTGTTATTCCATTAATCGCTAGATTTACCAGGCAGCAAGCTGCACAGCCAGAAAGCACCATGGAAATTGAGGAAAAGGACATCAAGCGTTTTCAATCTACGATCAGTAAATATTCAGCATACGACTTCAGCGAGTATTCGGTCAATTCTTTAAAACGGAGGATTACAAAGCTGATGAAAGATTATAATTCAGATTTCAGTCGGCTTATCAAGACCCTGGAATCCGATACATTGGCGCTGGAGGAGGTTGTAAAGAAAATAACTGTCAACACAACGGAGCTGTTCAGGGATCCGGGAATATGGCAGAGCATCATGCTGTATTTGCTGCCGCGATTCAGAAAACACACCTCCATAAATATATGGCATCCCGGGTGTTCCACCGGACAGGAGGTATATTCGATGATGATCACACTGGATCAACTGGGATTGCTTGAAAAATCGAATATTTTCGCTGGCGATCTGAACACGGATGTGCTCAAATTGGCAAGGTCAGGTGCATACAGGCTCAGGTTCAACAGGGAGTATGTCGATAATTTTAATGATGTGTTCACACAGAAATTAGAGGATAAGACCCAATGCAGATTCAAAGACCACCAGGCCTATTTCAGCATCAACGAAACCAGGGACCTGATCAAAATGCATGATTTTCTTTGTGAAAAGCCGGTATACAAAAAACTTGACCTGGTGAAGGAGGAGCCTTCATTTCAAATAGATTTCGATATTGTCATTTGCAGGAACGTAATTATCTACTTCAACTATGAACTGCAAAACAAGGTATTGGGAATGTTTCACCGCAACATGCCGGACAATAGTTGCCTGGTACTGGGACTTCATGAATCGATCATTGGTCCCTGCAGCAGTATGTTCGAGAAACAGGATCATTTCTATGTAAAGCGCAAATTATAAACCACATAGTTCAATAACATTTAATATGTTGAACCCTTATAAATACTGATTGAGCGAGCGCTGTGATGAAACTTGTTAATGAATTTTTCGTATCAATACGGGTATTATCTATATATTTAACAATTTCTTTACAGGAGGCTGTTGAAAGTAAAATTAAAGGGTGTATCAACCGGTTAATGCGGTCTAATTAGTTTTTAAAATGAGTGTAGATACAGTCAAGGGATATTTTGCACTGATCAATCAATATTACAGCAATTTGCTGGAAAAAGAGATCATTATTGCCTACGATGGGGATCTTACCCACCAGGTAATGAAAGCTTTTGCTTATTTGGTCGAGCAAAAATTGGTAAGTGAGCGTGAAAAAGAACCTGTGATCCGGAAGTTGTTCCATATCATGGTGGAGTGCCTGCAGAATATCAACCGGCATGCAGAAGGATTTTATCCGAAAGATTTCGTAGAGAATTATCCCGGCCGGGGCGCGCTCCTGGTAAGTCAATCGGATGTGTTATACAGGGTCATTACTGCCAACCTGGTGCGAACCAGTCATGCTGCAGTATTAAAATCCTTCCTTGACGAGATCAATTCACTGAGCCGTCATGAACTTATTGAATACTATAAGAAACAGCTGATGAACGGGGACCTCTCCTCG
>CAZPTO010000129.1:0-8589 GCA_964589155.1 uncultured Bacteroidaceae bacterium
AGGAATTCCGCCACGATGCGGGCGCTGTCGACCACGTTGACCCCGAAATTATAATATCGGCTGATCTGGTTGCGGATGATGGGGTAATGGGTGCACCCGAGGATCAGCGTATCGATATCGTTGAGCTCCCGGCGGGAAAGATAACTGCGTATGATGGCATTGGAAATGTCATCAAATACAAATCCTTCCTCGATCATGGGCACGAAAAGCGGTGTGGCCAGGGTGCTGACCGTTCGGGACGGATCCCTTTCAAGAATCGCATCCTGGTAGCTCATTGATTGAATAGTGGCTTTTGTACCGATCACCCCGACATGCGCCGCATCGGGGTCTTTGGAAACGTATTCCACGACCGGGTCCAGGACATTCAGTACCACCGCCCGGTTACCCACGTGCTCCTGTACCTCGCGGTAGGCATTCGCCGAAGCTGAATTACACGCAATCAGGATCACCTTGCAGCCATGTTCCATCAGGAAATCTGCGATACCAACAGAATAGCCCACGATGGTCTCCTTTGACTTATCGCCATAAGGCAGATGCGCCGTATCGCCATAATAGATCAGCTGTTCATTGGGCAGCATGGAACTGATGGCATGAGCCACCGTGAGGCCGCCCACACCGGAATCGAATAGGCCGATGGGTTGTTCGCTTCCTGTCATGATCTGCATGCATTTCCTGTAAAAATACAAAAAAAGCACAGGCGATCCAGCCTGTGCCATTCCGTGTAAAATTACCTGGTTCCTTTATTGGGTGATTCTTGGACCCCTCAATTCACTGGGATCGTATGAAATACCAAATTCTTCCATCAGGATCGGCACCATGTCAACGCTCTTTTCATCATTCACATATACCGGGTTTCCTGAAGAAACATCGAATACATAAATGAGTCCGCGCTCGTCAGCGATCCGGTTGATTGCCGTAATCACTTTGTTGCTGATGGGCCTGATCAACTGCATTTGCTGCTGTTGCATATCCTGTTCGATACGCTGCTGGAATTGCTGTGCCCTGACCTGCAGTTCCTGGATCTCCTGTGCTTTCACATCTTTCAGCAGCTGGGGAGAAAGGGTGTCGTTGTTGTAATCTTCCACCTTCTTGTTGATCTCCACTGCCAGCTTTTCAAGCTCAAGGTTGTAGGTACTGTCCAGCTGGGCCAGCTGACGCATTGCTTTTGTATATTCCGGCATCTTGGATAGGACGAAATTTGCATTTACATGTCCAAACATCGCATCCTGTGCCATTGTTCCGGCAGCAATACATACCATTGCTACTGCAAGGGTCACTTTTCTAAGTAGTTTCATTATCTTCTGATTTATAAAATGTGTACAAAAATAAGCTTTTAATCCTTACTTGTATCCCAATTTCTGCAAGATCTCGTCACTTTTATCATACCTGGGATTTGAATACAGGATGGAAGCCCCGCTGGCCGTATCAAAAATGATCGCATAGCCACCTTCTGCAGTCAGCTCCTTCACGGCCTCATAAATGGCATCCTGGATCGGTTTCACCAGTTCTTCACGTTGCTGGAACAACTCGCCTTCGGGCCCGAAGTATTTTTGCTGCAGCTCCTTCACTGCCTTTTCCCGTTCAATGATCTCTTCTTCACGCTTCTGTCGCATCTCCTCGGACAGGAGTACCCGTTCTGCCTTGTAGGATTTGTACATTTCCTCGATGGCCTGGTATTCTTCCTGCACCTCGGCTTCCCAGTTTTCAGAGAGGTTATTCAGCTCAACCTGTGCGGCTTCATAGGATGGTATATTCTTCAGTATATATTCAGAATCCACGAATGCGAACTTTTGCGCAGCGGCAGATGCTGAAAGAACGATGGCAACAAAGGCCAGTGTAAGTATTCTTTTCATCGCTTTATGTTTTATTTTTATGTGTAGTTACAAATAGCATACCAAATAACAAAAATATATTGATTCGCCTGTATATCAACGTTAAAGAACTTTAAAACTGCTGCCCGATGGTGAAGTGGAACTGTGATCCGCTTACGCCTGCACCCGGGAAAGCCTCATCAAATCCATAGGCCCAGTCTACACCCAGCAATCCGAACATCGGCAGGAAGGCCCGCAGCCCCACACCCAGCGAACGTTTGGCTTCATAGGGACTGAAATCCCTGATACTGTACCAGGCATCCCCTGCCTCGGCAAACGCAAGCACAAAGATTGTGGCCGAGGGATTCAGTGAGATGGGATAGCGCAGTTCCATGGTCAGCTTGGTATACACGTTACCAGATTTCTGTCCGCTTGAATTGCTGGGCACTACCTGGCCATCGATGACCCGCGGGGTAAGTGCGCCATTCTCATATCCACGCATGGCGACTGTTTCCCTGCCGTACAGGTTATAACCGGCAAGACCGTCACCGCCTACATCAAAGCTTTCAAAGGGCGAGGGTCCCACGTCAGGATTATACATGGCCAGGTATCCGAAGTGCATGCGGGTATAGAACACCAGGTTCTGGAAGATGGTCTTGTACCAGTCGCCTTTGAACATCCACCTGTGGTATTCGACCCATTTGTAACGTTCCTCATCCGTCAGGCTGGGATTGGTATAGTCCACATCGTTGAAGGCGGAATAAGGTGGCGTCAGTTGCAGGCTCAGGCTGATATTGGACCCACTCCTCGGGTAGATGGGCTGGGAGGTTGAATTCCTGCCCAGTGTGGTTGTGAGGCTCAGGTTGTTGAACGATCCGTTCTGGGCAAGGAAGCCGCTGTAATCATTCAGGAAATACCGCTGGTAGCTCAGGGAATGTTGCAGTGTGAAAAAATCATCCGGCCAGCTCAGTCTTCTTCCCAGGCCGACGGATCCACCGGTGATACGCATAAAATTCTGGGGAATCTCTTCGTCTCTATTGCCCCTGAGGGCTGTGAAATAGTTATAATTCTGGTTGATTTTCGAATGGAAAAAAGATACCGAGAATGAGTTTCTTTTCTTGCCACCCAGCCAGGGTTCCACAAATGAGAAATTGTAGGATTGATAGAACTGGCCGTTGGTCTGGGCCCGCAACGAAAGTGTTTGTCCGTCACCGGAAGGTACGGGCCGCCAGGCACCAGGATCAAAGAGCCTGCGTGCGGAAAAGTTGGAGAAACGGATCCCCGCGGTAAAGATCAGCATACCACCACCGTATCCGCCGGAGACTTCCAGCTGGTCGTTGGCACGCTCCACCAGTTTATATTCAATATCCACGGTCCCGTCCTGGTCGTTGGGAATGGGATTCGGTTCGATCTGTTCCGGGTCGAAATGACCGAGTGAGGCGAGTTCCCTGACCGAGCGGATAATGTCCTGTTTGCTGAACAGGTCGCCGGGCTTCGTCCATATCTCCCGGCGCGCCACGTGTTCGTTGGTCTTGGTGTTCCCGGTGATGATTACCTCATCCACCCTTGCCTGCTCCCCTTCACGGATCCTGATCTCGTAATCAATAGTGTCATACTCAACGCTCACCTCTACGGGAGTCATATCGAAAAAGAGGTAACCATTGTCGAGGTAGACGCTGTTCACCGCATCTTCATCGATAAACAGGCGCTCTTCGAACACCGTCTGATCGAATATATCCCCCTTTTCGATCCCCAGCACGGCATTGAGGTATTCCGAGGGATATTTTGTATTTCCGATCCATTCGATATCACCAAAATAATACTGGTCCCCTTCATACAGGTTGATATACAGGTTGACCCGGTTTTCCTCGTCAGCAAGTATCTCCACGCTGTCGGAAAGGATCTTGGCATCCCGGTACCCGTTCTCGTTGTAGAATTCCATCAGGCTGGCTTTGTCCTCCTTCAGTTTCTCGGCAATAAGTTTGGAAGCTTTAAAGATGTTCAGGTTGACCTTCTTGGTGTTCTTCATCACCCGCCGCAGCCGCTTGTCGGGAAAAACCTTGTTGCCGGTGAAGAAGATCTCATCGATCTTGATCCGGTCGTTTTTATCCACATCGATGACCAGCTCCACCATATTCACACGCACACTATCCAGTTCCTGGGAGATGGAAACCTCGGTATCCAGGAATCCCTTATCGATGAAATGGTCACGAATAATCCGTTTTGTATTGTCGAGGATATCGTCGGTCACCTGCTGTCCGCTCCTGAGGTTGATCTTCTCCTGCAGGTCCTGCGACTCAGTCTTGGAAACGCCATTGATGGTAAACCGAAGCATCCGGGGACGTTCCAGCATATAGATATCGAGCCATACCTTGTTCCCCTCAATCCTGGTGGCGGCGATCTTGATATCCGAGAAGAGTCCCTGTTCCCAGAACTTATTCAGCACCCTGGTAACGTCATCGCCCGGGAGCGTAATGGTATTACCGGCCTTCAGTCCCGAGAGACTCAGCAGCACCTCTTTCTGGATGTATTTGATCCCGCTGATGGTGACATCCTGGATCACATACTCCTTAGGATTGCTGTAATCCAGCACTTCGAGTTCGTCGTAAGGGATGGAAATTGAATCTGTTTGTGCCTGGAGGAGCTGCGCAGATCCTAAGAACACTAATGCAAGAAGTAAATTCCTCATGTTATACCTTAATTATTTACCGTTATTGCCTTTACCTGTTCTTTCACTCTTCCGAAACGCCGGTCCCGGCGTTGAAAATCGATAATGGCCTCATAGAGGTCCTTTTTTCGAAAATCGGGCCACAAAACGGGGGTAAAATACAGTTCAGTATACGCCAGCTGCCAGAGCATGAAGTTACTGATACGTCGTTCACCGCTGGTACGGATGAGCAATTCAGGATCAGGAATGGTATAGGTATTAAGGTAGGTTTCAAGCAGGCAAGTATCAATGCTGTTGGCATCAAGGTCCCCCGACTTCACATCTTCAACAATTTTCCGGATGGCGGAGGTGATCTCCCATCTTCCGCTGTAACTCAATGCGATCACCAGGTTGAGCCCGGTATTCTGCGAGGTATAGTCGATGGCGTGTTGCAATTGTTCCCTGACTTTCTCCGGCAGGTCATCCAGCTCGCCAATCGCGGTTAACCGCACATTGTTCTTGTGCAGGTTTTCTGTCTCGTCACGAATGGCGTTGACCATGAGGCCCATGAGGGCATCTACTTCCGATCTTGGCCGGTTCCAGTTCTCTGTTGAAAAGGCATAGAGGGTCAGGTATTCAACTCCGAGTTCGCCGGCAGCTTCCACTGTCTGCCGAACCGATTCAACACCATTCTGGTGTCCGAACACGCGTGCATTGCCCCGGCTGTTCGCCCATCGACCGTTCCCATCCATGATGATCGCGATGTGCCGCGGCAATTTCTCCCTGATGATAAGTTCTTTAAGATCCATTACTAAACCACTGTGTTTCTGTTAATCGTACGTCGGACAGTCATCCCAGAATTTAAAAAATTTATACGTCACAAATACTCCCGTAAAGAAGTACCAGTCATTGTTTCCAAATGGTGCGATGACATCAGCAACCGGCGGATTTGTCACCCCGTCTACCTTGTCGCTGAGTGCTTTACGCGCGCTTGCTTCAAGGCCTGCACTGAGCCATCTTCCTACATTTACCTTATACCCGAATCCGAACGGCAAGGTTACATGGTTTTGCAGGTTGGTGTTTCCATCACTGAAGACGAAAAAATTATATCCAATTCCTGCAAAAACATACGGACTTGCCTTTGTTTTCCTGTTTGCCGTTTTATAGGGCTTCCAGTTAAACTCGAAATCGAGGCCCAAATCTACGAATTTTGGTTGAAAAAGTCTACCCGGAAGCACATCATTATATCCGGAATATCCATCCGTGGAATAATTAAGTCCGTGATAGAAGGCATGTGCACGCAGAGAATTGCGCGCATTGAAATTGTGCCTGTAGACAGGTCCCGCCGCAAATGAAGGCATGGCGTAGTGTACAGCGCTGTTCAGGTCACCCATATAATAGGAGGTGCCGGCAAAAACACCAATGTCTGAATTCTTCTGTGCGGAAAGGTTAAAAGAAGTTAAAAGAAAAATGCTGGTGAACAATATGATCAACGCAGAAGGAAAATGCCTACCTCCTGCCATACCTGTTGAATATCGGTAGTCCCCTCCTGTCATTTCTGATCTTATAAACCGCTTTAATCGTGGTAACTCCATAATGGTCGCTGTATCGGTTGGCCTCCGGGTTGGCATAATCATACCCATCGATCCTGTCATTAAATGATACCCGGGCGCCCACCTCGAAGGAGAGGTCCCAATAGGCGTTAAATGAATACTTGTACCCGAGACCCGCAGGTATAACGAAGGCCCAGTTCAGATTATTATAATAGCTGGGATTTTCAACCGCCTCTTCCCCGTCGGCATTAAATACTGTTGATTTGGACATGATCCCGCCGGCACCTGCAAATACATACAGGAAGCCGGAACTCCCACCGTAGCGGTTGATCATTCCCCTGCGGTTATAGATGGAGGCAGAGCTGAAGGTCCGTCCACCGCCGACCACGTTATAGTCCAGGCGGACCAGGTGTTCAAAATTATGGGAAGTGAAGCTCAGCGAACGGTCGCGGATCTCAGGATCGATGCCCCCGATAATCAGGTAATTCAGATCGAGTTTGACCGTGAGGTCCTCTAGAACCTTGAACCCGATGTGCGTATTCACGTTCACCCGGCTGTCACGCACCTGGAAGGACCTGAAATCATAATTGGGAGAACCAATGTCCATAAAGGTATGCACGGTACCGGTCCCGAGCCCTGCTTCGTACCTTCTGAGTTTCCATCGCTGGGCTTCGGCGCTCATGGGAACCAAAAAGCTGAGAACGAGTATGTAGATCCAGGTGTTTTTGTTCATCGCGAGCAGATTAAATCTTTGGCAAAGTTAAAAATAATGAAATAATTACAAATATGTGGACCAGAAGGCAATAATTTCTGAACAGTTCAATAATTATCTTGCATTCTCAGCGATCCGATACAGGAGATCTGACCGCTCCGATCCAGGAAATCTGACCGCTCCGATCCAGGCGTTAATTCCGCTTATCAATGCCCCACATCAGCTTGTTCCGCAAGGTGCTGTAATAGCTGATGTTTTCAATCCGTACCATCTTCAGGGTATGGGCGGCCCGGGCAATAGTGATCTTTTCAGCCATGGGAATGTCCCACGACCGTGAATCCAGTGCCAGCTGGTATTCAGGATCGCGTGAATCCACGGTGAACTGGAGTTTCGCCTTGGCCGGGAGGACCAGCGGACGTACCGTAAGGTTATGCGGTGCAATGGGTGACAGGACCATGGTATCGGATTCAGGAACGACGATCGGTCCCCCGACGCTTAAGCTGTAGGCGGTGGATCCCGTGGGTGTGGACAGGATCAGCCCGTCGGCCCAGTAGGAACTCAAAAACTCATCGTCCACATGCACATGGATGGTCACCAGCGAGGCTGAGATCTTGTAGATCCGCACCTCGTTCAGCGCTATATTGTATTCCGGGACACTGTTGCCTGTGGAGGTTACCTCCAGCAACATACGCTCCTCCAGGTCGTAGCGCCCGCTGAAAATACTCTCCAGGGATTCCTCCAGGGTATCATGACTGATATAGGACAGGAATCCCAGCCGGCCGGTATTGATCCCCACCACCGGGATATCGCTTTTGCGTACAATAGAAAGGGTCTCCAGGAAGGTGCCGTCACCCCCGATGGAAAACAAAAAATCAGTATCTTCCGGGAGGTCCTTATAGCTCTCAAACATCCCGGCCACACTGGGTCTGATTCCGGCTACAGTCTGGAGGAACTCGTAGAAAGGTTTGAAGATGACGATGCTGGTATTGAGTGATTCCAGCCTGTGAAACAGGGTAGCCACGTGCTCACGATAGGAAGGGTGGAAATTTCTTCCGAAAATGGCAATTTGCATGGTCAGACGTTGAGATAATTTAAAAATTCATCAAACCGGTCCTGGTAAAACTCATCCATGTCTTTCGATGTCATATAGGATGCAGAGATGTTATAATTGTACCTGTTAAATGTCTGCAGGATCGCATTAATGTCGGTTGTATTGATTTTCAGCGTTACACTCAGCTTCCTTGATTCCGGAATATTGGAAACATACAGGCTCAGGATCCGGGTGTTATTGCTCTCCACAATGTTGGAGATTTCGGTAAGGGAATAATCGTTATCGTCCATCTCAAGGACGATGATCCCTCCCGGGTGCTGCATGGCCGACAGGTTGGAAAACTCACGGGTCAGGTCATCCTGCGTGATTACCCCCAAGAAATTGGCATCCTCGCTGAGCACAGGTACCAGGGTCAGCCGCAGGCGGGAAAGCACCTCGATGACCTCATAAATGTGTTGATTATCTGACACAAAGGGGCGTGTAAGGGACAGTTCGTGGTTCCCGACAGCTTCCTTGGGATCATTCAGATCGAAGATATCCTGGTCGGAGATCAACCCGAGGAACTGGTGGTGGTTCACAATGGGCAGGTGCTTGATCCTGAATATTTCCATCCAGTTCAGCGCCTGTTCCCCGGTATCTGAAGTTTTCAGTGCGGGTACCACGTCCGATATGAGGTTTCTTGCCAGCATCGATGTAAAGATAAATTTAATTATGTGGATTCAAAAACCATACCAAATGCAGAGAGGGGGAGGTGGGGAGGTGGGGAGAGGGGGACGTGGGGAGAGGGGGACGTGGGGAGGTGGGGAGGTGGGGAG
>CAZPTO010000130.1:0-8582 GCA_964589155.1 uncultured Bacteroidaceae bacterium
CATGGGAATTCCGGATTTCTGGATCAAAACCATCAAAGAAAAACCGGACGAACAATGGAACATGCAGGAACTATATCATCAACTTACTTCGAGACGGGCAGATGAACAGGTGGTGGCCTATGCTGAATCGCATGACCAGGCCCTGGTGGGTGATAAGACGATTATTTTCAGACTGATCGATAAGGAGATGTACTGGCATATGGACAAATCTTCATCCAGTCTTATCGTCGACAGGGGAATTGCGCTCCACAAGATGATCCGGCTGATCACAATGGCTGCGGCCGGGGGTGGATACCTGAATTTCATGGGCAATGAATTCGGTCACCCGGAATGGATCGATTTCCCAAGGGAAGGTAATGGCTGGTCCTATCAATATGCACGCAGACAATGGTCGCTTGTGGAAAACAAGGCGCTGAAGTATCATTATCTTGATGATTTCGACAGGGCTGGAGTGAAACTGATCCGTGAAAATGATTTGTACAATCATGGGTGCGATCCATCAAAGATCGATGAAGGGGATAAGATCATCGCATTTACACGAAACAATTACTTCTTTGTCTTTAACTTCCACCCCACAAATTCATATACAGACTATGGGCTTGCCGTTGACCAGGGAAAATATCAATGTGTGCTGTCAACAGATGAATCCCGGTTCGGAGGATACAATAATATTGATCTTTCCACAGTTCACCGGACTACTGTGGAAAGATCATTTGGGTTAAAACAGCGCCTGAACCTCTACCTCCCCGCCAGGACAGCCCAGGTACTAAAGAAATTGCCGGTTCCCAGGGTCAGGTGACCACGTAAATATGCACATCCTGATGATCCTGTTATCTGCAATCGTCCTTAGATCCATTTTACCAGCGGAAAGTCCATCCGGTGTGGCAGTTCATCCATCTTCGGAAAGACCCTGAACCCGATCTCATAATGCCCGGAGCTCCCCGGACGTGTATCGATGGCATATTTGGCTATGGAATCTGTATAATTCACACATTTCAGTTCAACCCGGGTATGTGTCTTTTTGGGACGGCCTTCGTCAGCCCCCTCCGCGATAACCATTTCCATACCAATATTCTCCTCGGCAATGCCATTAAGATCCAGCACGATGGATCCCGAAAGGTTTTCGCCCACCTTGAGGTCATCTTTCCCGGCACCAGGCAGGTCGACTTCCAGCACTTTGATTTCCTGCCACTGGTCCATGATCTGTTTCTTGAAATAAGAGATCTCCCGGATCAGCCTGTAATCATTCTGCCTGAGCCTCCTGGAACGATCATACAATTTACTGTAGAAGCGATCGATGTAATCGCGCAACATGCGGTTCATAGTAAATTCTGGTGCCACGCCGGCGATCGAATTCTTGATCACCTCCACCCAGTTACCAGGAACATCCTCCTTATTTCTATCGTAAAATTTCGGTGCGATCTCATTTTCAAACAGGGAATAGAGTCTTTCAGCATCAAGCTCATCCTGCTGCTCCTGGTTGTCAAAGGTCCGCTCGACGGGAAGGGCCCATCCTGCATTTTCCTTGTAACCTTCTGCCCACCAGCCATCAAGCACACTAAAATGCAAGCCGCCGTTCATGACTGCCTTCTCACCACTGGTACCAGACGCCTCCAGCGGACGGGTGGGTGTATTCAGCCAGATATCCACACCGTGCAACAAATGTTTTGCCAGTTGAATGTTGTAGTTCTGAAGGAAAATCACTTTTCCGATGAATTCAGGCATCTTGGAGATCTCCACGATCCTTTTGATCAGTGCCTGTCCGGGCTCATCCTTGGGATGGGCCTTTCCTGCAAATATGAACTGAATGGGCTGTTCGGGATTATTCACGATCCGTGCCAGCCGGTCCAGGTCCCTGAAAAGCAGGTGGGCACGTTTATAGGTGGCAAATCTCCTGGCAAATCCAATGGTCAGAGCGTTTTCATTTAATGAATCAGCGATCTCAATGGTCAGCCTGGGATCCTCCATGAAACTCGCTGATGCATCTGAAAGACGTTGCCGGATATAATCCATCAGGTCCTTGCGTTCTGCATTCCTGATCTCCCAGATCTTCGCATCCTTAACATGCCTGATCTTTCCCCAAAGATCCCTGTCCTCCTGCCGTTCCAGGAAATCGTGGCCAAATTCCTTCAGGTAAAATGCTCTCCATCGATCAGCAAGCCACGTGGAAAGGTGCACCCCGTTGGTAACATAGCCAATGTGCAATTCATCCGCCATGTATCCCTTCCACATCACCCGGAACATTTCCCTGCTAACCTGTCCGTGCAGTTTGCTCACTCCGTTTACTTCCTGCGAAAGGTTCACTGCCAGGACGCTCATTGAAAAGTGCTCATTGACATCGTTATGGTTTTCCCTTCCCATATTCATCATCCGGTTCCAGTGGATGGTAAGCCGATCGGGATAATGACTCAGGTAGGTTCGCATCATGTTTTCATCGAACTTATCATGTCCGGCCGGTACAGGCGTATGGGTTGTAAACAGGCTGGTGGACCTTACCACTTCACGTGCCTCAGGAAAGGTCATTTTGTGCTCCTGTATATATTCGCGCAACCGTTCAAAACCGGTAAAAGCAGCATGTCCCTCGTTCAGATGATACAGGTCGGTATGAATCCCCAGTTCACGCAGGGCCCTTACACCTCCAATTCCCAACAACAGCTCCTGCTTGAAGCGGTTCTCATGATCGCCGCCATACAATTTGTGTGTCACGGCCCGGTCATTTGGCTTGTTCTCTTCAATATCGGCATCCAGCAGGTAGAGCGGTACCCTTCCCACCTGTGCTTTCCAAATCCTTGCCGTGAGGGTGCGTCCCGGCAGGACCACCTGGACCATTTTCCAGTTCCCCTGTTCATCTTTCACCGGCACGACCGGGATCCGGCTGAAATCCTGGAAATCCTCATGTGCCACCTGTACGCCGCCTGAAGTAATTACCTGCCTGAAATAGCCATACCTGTATAGCAATCCTACACCCGTCAGGGCATAATTATAATCGCTGGCCTCTTTCAGGTAATCTCCGGCAAGCAAACCAAGACCACCGGAATAAATTTTCAGTGAATTATGAAGTCCGTACTCCATACTGAAATATGCCACAGAAGGTGCATCCTCCCGCCGGGGAGTATTCATGTATTTCTCGTAAGCAGCTTTCACGTGCTGCATCTTTCCTAGAAATTCATCGTCCTTTTCCAGTTTTTGAAGTCTTGCATATGAAGTACGTTCCAGCATAACGATGGGGTTTTCCCCGGCCGATTTCCAGAGTTCAGGCTCCACGGAGCGAAACAGGTCAACCGCTTCCTTGTTCCATGACCACCAGATATTACGGGAAAGTTCTTCCAGGAATAAAAGTTTCTCAGGAATCTGCTGATGGACAACCATACTTCTCCATACCGGTTCGACATCGGTCAGGAACCTGGCGGTAGGTGGAAGCTGTTCGACCCTTTCCCGCGTTTCGTACTCCTCTTCTGCCTCAACAGATCGTTCTAATGCCAGTGAATACGCTTTCCAGTAATGGGTGATCAGGTTCGTCCACAGGGCAGAGCGACTGATTGCAAACGCCTCGGAACGCGCTTTTTCAGTCGCTGCCTGTTCCATTACATTAAAATCGATTACCTTTTCAGCGATGGCCTGTACGACTTCGCCATCATTCTGGTCGTCCCGCGGAATCACCGTAATACCCGACCCTGCCTGGCTGGTTTTCTGAACCGCCCAGTTCCCAAACCCGGTCAGCGAGGTCGTGATCGTTGGAATACTGAAACCCAGGCTCTCCATAGGTGTGTAGCCCCACGGCTCATAATATGAAGGAAACACGGTAAGGTCAAACCCGATCAGTGTTGTGTAATAGTCCAGGTTCAGGATCCCGTCGTTTCCCTTCAGGTAAGATGGTACAAAGACTACTTTTACCTGGTCCTCCTTGCGATTATGCAGACCGTTTTTTTGCAGTCGCTGCAGGATCTGGTCAACCTCGGGAGAATGCAGGTAATGTGTGAGAAACGGATCACCGCCCATCTCCTTACCCTCATCATACATGGCTGCAAGCAACTCCTTTCTCGGACCGAAATGGTTGGCAGGGACCAGCAAGCAGGCCACAATGGGTTTTTTTAAAGCTGTGCTTACATTCAGACTGCCTAAAGCATCGATGAAAAGATCGATCCCCTTGTTCCTGAATTCATACCTGCCGCTGGTTGCCAGTAGCATTGCATCACCTGGGATTGTTTGTCCTGTAAGAAGAGAAGCAATCCTCAGTAACTTTTCCCGGGCCTCCGTTTTCTTCTCACGAAATTCCTTCTCATGGGGAACTAAACTGTCATCGAACCCGTTCGGGGTGATCAGATCCACATTTTTTCCATGGAAGTGTTGGCATTCGCGCGCAGTAATATCACTAACGGTCGTAAATACATCTGCCTGATGTGCAGAGATTTTTTCCACCGACTGCTTTGCAACTACATTCAGCTCCCGTGCTTTTTCGTCGGTATTGATCTGCTTCAGGCTGGTATACAAAGCCTGGTTGTTACCGGCCATTGAACGTCCTATTACGGTTGCATGTGTGGTGAATACAGTGCCTACCTGGGGCTGGTTCTCTTTCAGGTAGAGCAGGGCAGCCCCGGTCATCCATTCATGAAAATGTGCAACGACCCGCTTATTCTTCAGTCCATGGAAACGTATAAAACTTTCAATGATCTTACCGGTGGCATACCCGAACATCATAGGTTCCGTATAATCCCACTGACCGGAGATGGAATCCACATGGTACAGCTCCCAGAATTCCCTGAATATTTCATCTTTCCTGTGAAAAAAGGTAGTGAAATCCACCAGGAAAGCTATAGGTCCTCCTTCGATTTTCCACCTGCCAACCCTGACGGTCAGTCCTTCACTGGCTGCCTGCCGGATCCATTCACTGTAGAGTTTGCTGTCCTCGATAAATTCGGGATGTTCCCCACTGTCCCTGTATACATCCGGACCGATCACGATATACTGGTCCTTCATCTTCTCCATGACAGATTTCGCTTTGGTCGCTAGCACTGTATGGATTCCTCCTATCTTATTACATACTTCCCAGCTTACCTCAAAAAGGGTTGCAGGAGCAATGATCGTATTACTCATCTCTGTATTTTTAATAATAATGGTACAATAAATTCAAAAAATTCGCGCGCACTTGTTCCGGGGAAATGATCAGGATCATGATTTAGATCCGTCTTTCCCGGACTTTTTCCTTCCAGTTGCAGAGGTAGTTTTGGATGTAGTTTTGGAGTTGGATCGAGGTGCAGTTTTAGACCCTGCTTTTGCTCTTGTACTTTCAGGGGCATTTTTTGTTGTTTTCTTCGCAGCAGCTGAAGATGTTTTTTTGGCACCAGCTGAAGTAGATTTCTTCGCAGCAGTGGAGGGTGCTTTTGTAGACCCTGCCCTTTTTCTTGTTCCTGCTGAAGTGACACCAGTCATGGTAGCCGTAGTCTTCACCGGCCCCTTCCTCGGTGCCCCGAAAGCGCTTTTTGCAGCAGAAACTGATCTCTTCAGTCTTTGTATCTCCTTTTCATATTTAGCAATCGAATCATCCTTTTCACGGATGATCTTGCTCAACCTGGAAATCTCACCGTCCCTGTCAGAAGGCACTGCGGCGTCCACCCTGATTTTAAAATCACTCAGCACATTCATGTAGTTTATGAATGCCTCATAAGGAGTATTATAAGGATTGAAGTAGGAATGCACTTCGCCGTCGGAGAAAAATTTCGTAGACATGTAATAGAAATGGTCGCTCACCTGGAGATATTTGAAATCCAGCAGCAACTCCCTGTCGTTGCCCTGGTATACTTTCTCTTTCAATACATATAGCTTGTTGAATGCCTCTTTCTGCATCTCATTTCCGAGCCAGGCCGAAAGGTCCCTCTCCTCATCTGCCCAGGAAATCGGGTTGGGGACATGCACCGCAGAAACCACCTGGAGGTTTTTTGCTACCTCGGAAGGTGTACTGAAGGTATAACCGGCCTTTTTGAGTACAGCACCGGGCAGGGATTTTAGAAAATCAAAGATTCCGGTTTCGGTCCACTGGTGTTCCCCAAAGGTCTCATAATCCATGAACAGGTTCACAGTTTCCTCTCCTGCCGGAAGTCCTTTGAGCCAACCTGCAAATTTTTCAGCGGTCAGCGGATAATCCGACCATCCCTTATTGGAAAACCGGAATGCGATATCATCGCTCAGCTTAAAGTTTTTCAATAATACCTTCAGACGTGGTTCGATCGCATTGCAATAAAGATAGTTCGGACTTTTCCACCCAAGTACGTGTTTGGCTCCTTCCGTGAGCATGGCTTTAAATCCCATTTTATAAACAGCTGCCCCGATCTCATCTGAATAGATCAGTTCGGTATTTCTGAATACCGTGGGCTCCTGCCCGAAATGCTCCTTCACCAGGTCCTTATGATCCCGGACCTGCTGCACGAACTCATCATTATCCTTCATTGATGCCAGCGAGTGTGCATAGGTCTCTGCCAGGAATTCGACTTGTCCTGTAGCGGCAAGGGCCTTGAAACTCTCCAGAACATCAGGAGCATACAATTTAAACTGTTCAATGGCAATGCCAGAAATGGAAAACGCAACTTTGAATTGCCCTTTATACTGCCTGATCAGGTCAAGTAGCAATTGGTTGGCAGGGAGGTAACTCTTTTCCGCTACTTTCCGCAGAATGCTCTCATTGGAGTAATCATCATAATAATAATGGTCATTCCCAATATCGAAAAAACGGTAGGTTCTGAACCTGAAAGGTTGATGGACCTGGAAATATAAACAGATTGTTCTCATCCTTGATAATTCATTGTTACGTTAAAACTGTATCCCTGTAAAGTGAATAAACATTGTTCGCAGAATTTTCCCACTTCATGTTATCAACTTCCTCTTTGCCATATTTCCTGAACATTTCAGACAGGGATGGATAATTCAGAAGTCCGTAAATGGCATCCGCCATGGCATCCACATCCCAAAAGTCAGTCTTGATGGCATACTTCAATATCTCTGCCACTCCCGACTGATTTGAAATGATGGTGGGAACATTTGATTGCATCGCTTCGAGCGGAGATATCCCAAAGGGCTCTGATACCGAAGGCATCACGTAGACATCACTGATCGAAAACATTCTGAATACATCGTCTCCCTTCAGAAATCCGGTAAAGTGAAACTTATCGGCAATACCCAGCGATGCCGCCCAGTCGACCATCCGGTCAAGCATCTCCCCGCTTCCGGCCATCACAAAACGCACATTCTCCATTTTACGCAATACCTTTTCCGCTGCCTGAACGAAATATTCAGGTCCTTTCTGAAGTGTTACACGACCCAGGAATGTCACCACCTTGTCCTCAATCCCACGTCGCATGGCAATCTTTTCCTGGTCGCCAAGTGGCTCCACAGCGTTATAGACAGTGGTGACTTTTTCAGCGGGTATGCCATACTTTTCAATAATGGTATTCCTGGTCAGGTTGCTGACAGCTATGATCTTATCGGCTGCCTCCATGCCCTTTTTCTCAATTTCGAAGACAGAAGGATTCACCCTGCCCCCCGACCGGTCAAAGTCTGTCGCATGGACATGGATCACAAGTGGCTTCCCGGAAACACTTTTGGCTGCCATCCCTGCTGGATAGGTCAGCCAGTCGTGTGCATGGATCAGGTCATGTTCATTGTCGTCAGCGATCTGCTGGGCAACAAGGGCATAATTGGCGATCTCCTCGTACAGGTTCTGTCCGTATCCTCCGGAAAACAACAGCTTCCCTCCCATGGTTGTATGGATCAGTTTCTTTTTCTTGTTTTCGGCCTTGTTGACCAATGACTCGTATTCTTCGGGGGTATGATAAGGCACCAGGTTGGAGTTGACCTCGATATAGGAAATACTGCTGAGCAATTTTGAAAATCGCATATGCTTTGTATCCATGGTGACATCGCCGGCACCGATCAACCGCATTTTGCGCTGATCCTCATCGCCGTATGCCCTGGGAACAACAAACAAAATATCCAGTTCGGGAATGGTTGAAAGTCCCCGCGTGAGACCATAACTCGCAGTACCCAATCCTCCGGAAATATGTGGCGGAAATTCCCACCCGAACATTAGTACTTTCATGAACCTGTGAAGTTTTATTTGTGCTTATTATTCATATCGATCATCTCCCCGATCCGCAACAGGGCAGCCACACTTGGAGCAAAACTGATGGCTCCCCTTGGATCGTGAGGTGGATTGCCGTCATATAACTCCGGCAGTGTACCAATGCCATACACGGTCATATCTTCTTCGAATCCATCATAGATCCTGCGCGCCAGGTTGATACCGGAGCGTTTGTGCACCTCCAGGTATCCCTTTACAAAATGTTCCAGGAGCCAGGGACAGACCGAACCCTGGTGTGCAGCCCTGTCGCGTTTCTCCTGGTCACCTTTGCAAAGACCTTTATATGCATCATTTTTGGGAGAAAGTGTTCTCAACCCCTTCATGGTAAGCAGTTCGCTTTCCACCACATCCAACAGACTCTTTTTCATCTCTTTGCTTACCGGTGCATGGTCCATTGATGCTGCAATCACCTGGTTGGGGCGCACCGCATGATCTTTGGTTCCGTTCTGAA
>CAZPTO010000131.1:0-1272 GCA_964589155.1 uncultured Bacteroidaceae bacterium
CCCGCCTGGGAATGCTTGCACCTGCCTTGTCCAATACATCTGTTTTTGCCTGTTCCGGCGATGTGGTGATCACCGGTTCCATAGGAATTTCGTAAGAACGGGATCGATACGCCTGTCGCTCGGCAGATGTAAAACCATCAA
Organism: uncultured Bacteroidaceae bacterium; assembly: GCA_964589155.1. Lineage (GTDB taxonomy): Bacteria > Bacteroidota > Bacteroidia > Bacteroidales > M55B112. The sequence continues at coordinate 142 of CAZPTO010000131.1, forward strand.
AATCAACAAGTGTCCAGGGGTTGTCCGGCACCTCGCCCTCCATCGAATTATCCTCAAAGTAACCGTAGGCTACTACACTGCTTTCCCTGAAGGCCAGGTTCCCGGAGGACTCGGGGCCCCGGATGTATGCATTTCCAACAAAATTGTACCGGCTCACCGCGTTTTTATCGGCATTATACCCCGCTTTGCTTCCGCCATAGTTATATACCACGTTGTTGCGAAAATCAAAATGCAATCCTTCCGGATCTGAACCAATATCCGTATAATTTCCCGGGCGGGGATTCCTGCCCGGGTTGTGGGCATACAGGTTGTGGTGATAGGTTTTTTCATCACCATAATCGCCCCTGACAAGTGATCCGTAGCCATGGTTTTCAAAGGTCAGCGCTTCGCTGATAATACACCACTGTACGGTGACCTTGTTTGAATTTGGCTGGCAGGAAATACCCTCATCGCGTGCATATGAAGCACTTACATGGTCAATAATGATGTTTGTTCCACCGGCAATATCGATCGCATCGCCATTGGAATTTGCCGCGCCTGCATCTACCCGCACCCGGATATACCTGATCACAACATCTGAAACGGAGCCGATGTAAATGCGTCCTTTAATACATATACCGTCCCCAGGTGCAGTCTGACCGGCAATGGTTGTATTTGATTTCGGGCGCAGGATAACATCTCCCAATGCAATGGTACCGGAAACCCGGAAAACGATGGTCCGGTTTCCCGAGCTGACAGCGTCAACGATGGAGCCTGGCCCGCTGTTGTTCAGGTTGGTCACAGCATAGACATCTCCACCGCGGCCGCCGGTTGCGAACCGACCGCTTCCTTCCGCGGTCGGAAATGCAAGTTGCTGCCCAAGAAGTGTCGTTGCTGACAATAGATTGATCATCACCCCCACAAAAAGCAAAATCATGCTTTTCCCTTTAAATAATTGTTTGCTTTTCTTTTTCATTGACTGCTTTAAATATGTTAGACTTCACCTTAAACTGACCAATATTTTGATAAAGATAGGAGTTACACCTGGAAAGTAACCGTCATCGTGGATTCTTTGGATTAAGCCCTCCCGGGAAAATTTGTCCACCCGGATTGAAAATGAAGAGTTTACCACGTCGGTCGCTTTCCCCAATG
>CAZPTO010000131.1:1282-8515 GCA_964589155.1 uncultured Bacteroidaceae bacterium
GGCCGGTGGTGATGGCCTCAAACTGATAGGCCCGTTTTGCGTAATATGGACTTCGGTCCACCGAGAGATAACTGTAGTTTTTAAAACCATTTCGTTTCTTTGTATCGTAGGTGAAAAGCTTACATGGTTCGTCTATCTGACCTGCGATGATGTAAAGCAGATGATCCTTTCCAAGGGTCATGGCCCTGATCCTTCGCGAGACCCTGGGTTTACCCAGGTTTTCCAGTTCCATCCTTTCGGGGTTCAAACAAAAAAGGAATCCATCACTGGTCGATCCCCAGATGATGCCATTCTCATCGGCGACGAGCTGCTCCACCACCGGGTATCCGATGTAGTTCCAAGATTCCCAATATTCGCCGGGGATCCTGATATCCGTGGTTTCAAATGATCCGGATTTCGGGTGGAACAGGATGATCTTCCCGTCATTCCCACTCGTAAGCACACTTCCGTCACCAAGACATAGAAGGGCACGTGGTACGCTCCTCCACGACCGTTCAGGACCGGAATACACTAAGGTATCCAGGAGTGTCCCGTGATCAGTACTCAGGCCCGAAGAAAGGTCCAGGCTGAAGAAATGTGCATCGGGGTAACTGATCCCGTAAAGTTTCCCGTGAACAGGATCTGCAGCCATTGCATATACAGAGTTGCCGGGAATCATAATCCCCAAATCCTTCAGCATGGCCCGGTCACCCGGCAGGTAAACCTGTTCATCATTGCTACCAGGCACATAACGGTAGATCCTGCCTCCTTTATATCCTGAATGATACGCCTTTATATCCTTCCACAACTGGGTCTCTATCTGCCGGTGTCCACCCTGGAATTCCTTTGTCAACGGGATCTCATCCAGGAGATTCAGGCCGGTGCCTATGTAAAGTATCCCGGCACTGTCCTGGACCAGGGTATGGTGCACTCCTTTCGAATCCGGAATTTTTCCCAGGGGTCTGACCTTGTTAATAAAGCGGTCATAAAGAAAGAGGTAGGATTCCGATCCGCTGGTGGCCCCGTATATATATCCGTTCTTTCCGGTCAGCAATGCCGAGATCCGGCTTTGGTCGGCAGGAATTTCAGTCACACCGGGATACCCCAAATCCCTGTAATCTAGGCGGTGGTTATCGTAGTTTGGACTGACCCATTTCTGTGCAACGACCTGCGATACAGCGAGGAGAAGGATCAGCAGGACAAGAGGCATAACTTTTTTCGATCTTAACATATTGTTGATTTATAAGATTCAATTATTCTGGAAGCGGGAAACTGAGCAGAGACATTGAGTAATGCCATGTACCGTCAATTTCTCCAGCGATCTTTTCAGGATTATGTTCTTCAATGGCCCCTGCAAAATAGAGCCGATTGTCTAACGGGCTGTAAACAGCACCACCAAGTCCGTAGACAGCACGACCATCCTCGGTCTCCATGAGCCCGACCTCCCTCCGTTTCCCTGTTTCAATGTTGTACTCTATTAGTACCGACCTGGGAGGCTGCTTCTTCTGAACCACCCTGGATGTGAACTTCCGTTCGTCCCGAACATCCCATGATTCTGCAGAATAGTCAAAAGCCACTGTTACCGGGGCATAGTATATTTTATTGTTCGATGCGAGCGTAAAGGCAAGTGTGGCGATAGGGATTTGCTTGGGGTCTGCATCCAGGTAACGATCGGCACACATCAGTGGCAGAGGGGTGATCGTCCCTGCATCGCCGGCAAATGGATCAAATCGGAACAATCTGCTGTCAGCATTGGTAATACCATAGAACACTCTTTCATCGGGTTTCCATTCCAGGATTCTCCACAATGTTTTCCGGTCTATTTTAGGGTTTGACATTGTACGGGGAGATACGCGTGAATTATTGGGAATACGAAGAATTGGAAGATCGATGGTCCGGTCTGTTTCAGGATCATACCGCCAGACCCTGTTCACAGGAAAGGCACCATAGATGCGACCCTGATCATCAGCTACGATGGTCCGGCATATATCCCAATCGTCCACACGTCCCTTGTCCAGGGTGACCCCTCGCTCCAAATCGTAAGTGTAGAGATGCCCGTCTTCAGCAAGTCCGTAAAGCTGATGGCGCTCGGGATCAATGGCCATTCCCAGAAGTCCGTAATGTCTGTGGATCATTCCCAGGTTGGTCAGCGTTTTGGATTCGGGATCATAGCGATACCAGTGGGACCCCTCATAGCTCGAAGGATCGATACTTTCCGGACCATTGTCTTCACAAAAATCACCAAAATATATATTGCCCTGGCGGTCTTCCACAAATGAAACATGAATCTTCCCGCTGGTGCGAATCCCCCTTCCCCGTTCGCCCTTGAAAATGGTGAGGTCGGCAATATGGGTAAATACCGCTGTGCCCGGATCGTATTCATAGAAGTTGGCCGCATCGGCATGGGTGCAGAGACCAATATAGATCTTTCCTGACTTTGCAGTGTAGATTCCACTCCACATGCTGTCATCCTTCTTATCTCCGGGGTATTCCAGGGCTCTCAATCGGATTATCTCCTGGGCCTGCGCCGGGGAAAAGTGCCAGCTGACCATTGCCACGACCAGGATAGCAATGATCCATTTGATCACTTTTCTATTGATCCAGTTCAATAAGTGCTCCATTACAATAAAAGTTTATTAGGTTGAGGTTCTCAAAATAATCCATTTCATAACAGTTTTCCACGGAATCGATCTCTACATCTTTCATCCATACAATTCTTAGCGGAGAATCCGGGAGTCCCTCCAGGTGGATCCCAAATTCACCTCCTTTTTTCACTTTCACATTTTCCATATAAATATCCTCGATCAAACTTCCTCTTTTGGAGTTGGATTTCATGCGGTTCGGTTAATTGGTGCGTATTTCTTTGTAATCGTCCCACCGATCCATCATGATGGAAAGCTTCTTCTCCAGTTGCTTCTCCAATTGGGGTCCCAGGAGTCGGTGGTATTCCTCATGAGTCTCGTTGGCATGATCGATCAGCCTGATCCCGGGATATGACCGAAGCTGATCCAACAGGGATACTGTATTATCAATTTCAGCTCTTGCAGTATTCATCAGTTGCTCACGACTCCAGTAATCAGATGGTCGTATATAAGGATAGGGCCAGTTTTCCTGGTCATCTGAAGGTAAAGTTGCAACCCGGTCGAGTAATACCTGGTACTCCATCACATGGCGGACCGTTCTGACCAGGTGCTGGAATACAATCAACCTTAACTGCAAAATTTCCGGGGGAGTGCCTGTTGTTGTTTCCGGGATGCTTTTCAGCGCGTTGCGAGCCTTTTGGACCGACCTGTTTATCTGCGCCAGTATTCTGTTGGATAGCCGGAATCCGTTAAATCCGTCCACAAACCTGCTTCCCTGAAGATCGAGCAGGTCATCAGCATGTTGTTCAGAACGTGCCTGGAACTGGAATTTCCTGTAATAGTTTTTGTCCTCGGTCCCGAGTTGCTCCGGAAAGGGAACAAGAGGTCTGACGAGCCAACGCTGGTGCACACAACCTACAATAAAGAGGCTTCCACCGGAATCAAGCAGCTTGCCCATCGTTTCTGCCTCATGAAGGTGGTACCAGGCGCCTACCAGTGACTCTGATCCTGCTTTCCCCACCCTTTTCCCGGCAACGCTTTTCAGAAGTGTATAACGCTCACCCGCTGTACTGGAAGGATGCTGTTGGAACGCATCGAAGAGATCGAAATACAGAGATCTGTTCTGGGGATCACCCATCAGTATAAAAAGGCGGGGGGCTTCATCGCTGGCAGCCTCCTCCAATTGCTCCAGGAAGCTGATGGGAGTTGGAATGCCCGGGACAGGGGCAAAGGACTTCCGATAGTAAAGGAGAGATCCAACTTCTGACTTGAACAGGTGACCTTCGGAACCTTCTTTAAAATCAATCACCTGCCCTTTTTTTAGCTGCCTGGCCAGTTGCCCCGGATTCCCTTCCTTTGTATTATAGACATGGATGTCAGGTATAAACACTTCGCCGCCTTCCTCTCCCTGGATCGCTGAGAGGAATGCACCGATACGCGCGCCCATATCCATATTACGAGTCTCAGACCTGCCATTGGGGCCGGCATACAGTGCGGGGCTCCATTCTATGCCTGCACCTGAATCATTAGTGCGGAACTCGAGAATATCAATGCAGGGACATTGTTTGAGCAGGGAGCGCACAGCTTCTTCATAAAGAGCCAGCACTCCGGGATGAGACATGGAGGGGGCGAAACGGTGCACCCTGGAGCGAACAGGATTGTCAACCTGCGGTCCGCGCATATCTGGGTAGTCTCTGAAAAAAGCCTCTGGCAGCATCTGAGGTTCAAAAGTATGGAATGATGCTTTTAGACCCAGGGCTTCCAGGATGTTGCATCTGTCTGAAAGGATCTTCATAAGTCTCGCACCATACGATATAGGGATATAGGATTTTAATACCTCAGGGGGATTTAATTTTAGCAATCCGGGATTTGTGATTACCCAGGCAGGATATGGATCTCCGGGTGGACTCAGTTCCCAGTATGCAGGGGGCAGATCTTCCGCCTGAATGGCAATGTGTGTGGCCCCGGATTGTCTTGCTCTCAGTGCAAAGTCTCTGAATTCATCCAGGCTGGCAGTAGGAGAGCCGAAAACTATTTTTTCTGCCTTATCCCAAACTGACGACTCAGCTTTTCTTACCTGAAGATTCAGCGCTTCAATGTTATTAGAGTCAACAGCATAAGCAGGTCCACTGTTCACTGTATTCTGAACTCCTGTTTTATCAGAATTTCCCCCGCATGAGACAAGGAACATTGTCGCGATGAGGTAGATGATTCTTTTTCGCATAAGCGTGGGTGAGCTTAGAAAAGAAAAAGAGGCTGCCTGGATCAGACAACCTCTTTTTCAAATGCTGATGATTATTTCAGTTTTACTACTTTCACAACCCTGGTAGCTCCTTCACTTTCTAATCTGAAGAGATACATTCCTTCGTTTTCCAGGTATACCGTTTCGATATCAGAGGATGCAGTCCGGTTCAAGATGTGCTTACCGGTGAGATCATATACTGTGATCACGCCTGGATTACCTGCGAAATCGACGTTAAAGTGTCCGCTGGTAACCGTTGGATAGACAGACATGGACTGCTGATGCGCATTATGGATTCCGGTGATCACGGTAAAGTTAATCGTATATGTTTCCGTGGTAGTACCGTCTTCCGCAGTAACAACAACCGTCGCTGTACCTGAACCGGATGACACATCAATAACTCCGTCACCTGTAATAGTGGCATTGCCATCGTTTGCTGTTGCAGTAACTGTAACACTGGTGGTACCTGCCGGTAACACAACACTGTACGTAAGTGTGCCTGCATCAAAGAATGGACTAAGGATTCCAGCACTTACAGCCAGGTTGGAGAGTGATGCATCATCACTTTTCGCTACACTGAAGTTAACGGTGTACACTTCTGTGGTTGCGCCGTCTTCTGCAGTCACAGTGATAGTAGCACTGCCACTTCCGCTTGATACATCTACTTCTCCATCGCCTGCAATGGTGGCGAATTGATTATTTGCAAATGCACTGACGGTCACTGTAGAGGTACCAACCGGCACTTCCGCAGTATAGGAGGTAACGCCAGGATCAAATTCAGGATTTAGTGTGCCTGAGCTCAGGGTTATTCCTGAAAGGGTTGCATCGGAGCTCAGAATATACCCGGTGCTGATATAATATACGTTTACCCCGCTGCTGGGTGAATAGAAATACAATGTTGTGGCTTCACCTTCATATGTATACACACCTTTAGTAAGTGATGCGCCCAATGCCGGGAATTCAGCAATTATACTGGCCTTGTGTCCGGCCGCAATATTCAGCACACGATCGGAACTGCCGGAAGAAGACATTGCTGCAACTGTTATACCGGTATTCCCCTTTACATCTATCCCAAGTACCCTGCCAAGTGGCTGTCCGTCATCATCAAATGATCCGCTTCCACCTAATTTTAACCGTTGTGTGAAGCTCATATCATCGACGGTTTTGTTATTATCATCGATGGTCACACTTTTATCCGGATTCGCAAAGATAGTCAGGCCGGCAACTTGTTGTGTTGCCTCCAACGTGCCCAGGTACTTGTATGCAGCTGCACTGATGTTCCATTCACGGCCACCATCTGCTGTAGCAATGGACCAACGCTGGTCACCTGCATTGCCGATACCATTGAAGGTTGTATCTGTATAGTTGAAATTGCTGGTGGTAACATCATACCACAGTTCAGAAGAGAGACCACTGTAGGTATAATTAAAACCGGTAAGAGGATCGCTTCCAGTGATAAAACTCAGATCACTTGTGGCATAGGTGTTCTCAAAGCTCCAGCTTGTTGAATCCAGGCCGTCATATGCATAGATATTTGTTGAATCCACGCCGTCTTCATCCCAACCGGGTCCCCAGATGGTATTTTTAACTGTGATACCCTCCGTGATTTCGTTAAAGTCCTCCGTTCTCCACCTGAGCATTTGTCTGCCTGTCGTTGTGGTTTCATTGAACGTACAACCATCAATCAACAGTGAAACAGAATTGTTTCTCGAAGCAAGGAATGACCTTGTTTTTGAAAATGTGGAATTATGAAAGGCGATATGTTCGACTTGCCAGTCATTTCTATCCACTGTCAGAATCCCGTAATCCCGGATCATTGTCACCTCACTGTTACGAATGACATAGTGATTTAATACTCCCGGACCGTTATCCTTCATGCGCAACACGCCTCGCAGATCATGAATATAACATCCATCGAACATCAGTTTCCCAACCGATGCAGAAACATCGGAATTAAGCACATACCTGGCATCATATTCTCCAAAGAATTCCAGGTTTCTGAATATAATGGAGTCAACCGTGGCAAACTCTCCGAAATTGAAATTGCTTGAGCAATTGATTTTTGGAAGATTGAGATTGGATGGATCGCTGCTTTGAATAGTAAATGATTTGTCAAAAGCATAACCTCCTGCATTATAAACTGTTCCCGGCTCCAGCAATATTGTGGATCCGCTGGCCAGGTCCGGTAAAGTGTCCGCGAGAATGTCAATATTGTCAATGCCGGTCAGATCAACGACTTCAGGATCCGATCCACCCGGATCTTCCCCTACTGTAATATTCACTGTATAGGTTGTGGTCGTCACTCCATCTTCTGCGGTAACAACCAGCGTTGCTGTGCCGCTTCCTGAGGAAACATTGATGGTCCCTTCTCCCGCAACCGAAGCAGCGGGGTCGTTAAGCGTTGCACTCACGACAACACTTGCAGTTCCA
>CAZPTO010000132.1:0-8508 GCA_964589155.1 uncultured Bacteroidaceae bacterium
TTTCGGCGAAATCAAGGATCATCAGTTTTCCTCCCGGTTTGAGGTGGTTGTATGCATTTTCCAGGATACGTTCTCTCACCTCATGCGGAAACCCATGGATTACAAAGCTGATCAAGACCTTGTCGTACTTTTTCTCAAGCTCAAGCGGGATATCAATACGTTGCCTGGAGAAATCGATCCTGTCATCGTGCTGGTGCCGTTCCCTGAACTGGCTTTCCATGACCGGGGACAGATCCACACCTGTAATGCTGCCATTGGCACCGATATATTCGGTCATCAACGCTGCATTCTTACCTGTACCGCATCCCAAATCCAACACATCATCGCCTTCACGAATGTTCATATCACCAATGGCACGTACAATGAACCTGTGGTACTTTCCAAAAGAGATGGAATTCATGATCAGGTCGTAATGCTTTGCAATGGCGGGTGTCAGCTCGATTTTCGATTCTTTATACAGTTTTTGCGGCATCTCGTTGTTCATTTATGTTGCTGCAAAAGTAACAGAACCGACCGGCCCGGACTGTAATAAATGTCACAGAGCTAATTGTGTTCACGGGACAGGCCCAGGTGAAGATGACTTTGCTTTCGCTCAGTATCAGTATGTACGGGTCATTGATGCAGGAACAGCCAGGATGTAATCAGCTTTACCTACGTGTGAAGTTTCGAGAAAACTGATGTATTCCTGGTTGACAGTGGAGATGGTGACAATATTGATATCAGGCTCCATTTTTTTCAGAAAGTAGCTGATGCTTTCATAGTGGTCGGAATGGTATGCCCCATTGAAATGAAGGAAGGTTTCACCACGCTCCAGGTGTTTCAGAATGAACCAGGCCATGGTGGCATCCTTTACTACCTGGGCATCCCGCAAGTTCGCACTTCCATGTCCCCCCATCGCAGGGTTTCCTCCTGCAAGTGCACTGTAGGCATTCAGCGTTGTATCGTATTCCAGCGGAAGGGGCATCATGAACCTTTTTGCCTCATCAGTCAGCGCATCCAGCGAATCCAGTCCCAGTTTATACACCATGTTGGCATACCTGCGTGGAATATTTGTAGCAACAAAATCCAGCTTCTTCTCCTTTGCAAACTCCACCAGGGGTTTATAATCTGTTGTGTAATTATCCCACAACCGCATCTCTTCTTCAAATTTTTTCGTAGTGATCAGACCGGCGAAATATTCATCCAGGATCAGCTGTCCGTCGGCCTCGAACATCTCTGCCCCGAGGACTAGTTTGTTCCCGGACAGGTTATGCAGGTCTTTGGTCAATTCATATTGCATCCAGTGGGCGATGGGATCGTTGTGCAATTCACCAAACAGGACCACATCTGCCCGCTTACAATCATTCAACATGCGTTCATAACGCACTTTTTTCCCTTTTGCATTGTACAGCCTGTATGCTTCCTTCTGCGCATGGGTCAGGCTGAATGATAACAACATAAGGACAGCGAACAATGTCTTTGGCATATTTTTTTTCATGGCAGATCGTTTTGTGTGTGTTGACTGACTTAAAAATAAACATAATCTTTTTTGTATTGTTCGTATGGGTTGGAATGACCGCATTATTTTCGTTCCATTGTCCACAGAGTTTTATAAATTGGCGGTTTAATTTTTTGACATGAAACCCTCATTATTGCGCACAGGTATTTGGCTTGGCCGAGCTAAAGGTTCAGCGGAGCAATGACAAAACGAAATATATTACATATGAAAAAGTTCACCTCTCTTTTTATCCTGACAACGATCCTTGTCACTTCAACGTGCAGCCTGACCGCACAAGAGCAGGAACTCGAATTGCAGGACATTATGAAATTCAGGCACATCCGCAGGTCCACGATTTCCGATAACGGTGCGTGGGTGGCCTATGCAGCGGTCCCCGACCGGGGAGATCCGGATGTATATATTACCAGGTCGGATGGCAGGCGTGAACACCAGGTGGTGCGAGCAAACAATCCGGTCTTCTCATCCAACGGGAAGTGGGTGGCGATGACCGGTCCCGTTCCTGCACTTGAAAAGGAAAATGCAGGTTCGGACCGCTCAAAAATGCCCGCACCTGGCCTGGTCCTTTTCAATACTTCCTCAGGCGAGGAGCAACGCGTGGACAGTGTAAGCAATTTTTCATTCTCGAATGACAGCAGATACCTGTTTGTCCATATGACCGACAGCGAGGAGACCAAAAAGCAGAGAAAGAAAAGCAGGAGTAAGAACGTGGAGAATGGCACAGATGAGGCGATTGGATCAACCCTGAAGGTACTTGCCCTGGATGATGGGATGCACGAATATACCCTTTCCTTTGTGCAGTCTTTCGCTGTGGACAGTAGCTCATCCACCCTTGCTTATATTGTTTCTGACACGATGGTGTCCAATAATGGCGTGTACATGAATACCCTCGACGGATCTTTTGATAACAGGCAGATTCTTGCTTATGACAGTACCGGATGGGCATCGGACCTGACCTTCAGTGATCGTACCGGGGAACTGATTTTCCTCAGCGGGGAGAGAGATACACTTGGCAACAAGCAGCATACGCGACTCTATTCATGGCGAAAAAATATCGGGGAAGCGGAAGTACTGCTTTCCGGTGAAAACCTGGAGAAGGGGTGGCGGATCTGGCACAAGAGCCAGTTGAAATGGTCGGATGATGGGATGCATATCTACCTGGGAACCAAGCCGGAACAGGAGATCATTCTGCCTGGACCTGAGGACGGGGATACGATCACCGACCTGTTTGACCCACAGGAGATCCTTGACAACCGGGAGGTGGATGTCTGGCACTGGGATGACCCCTACATCAATCCCCACCAGAAAAAGCAATGGAACCGGGAAAAGGACCGTGCCTACACGGGAGTGTTTCACCTGAGAAATGGCCATTTTGTTCAGCTCGCCACGCCGGAGATGCCCAGGATCCATGTGGGACATTCCAATATTTACGCGGTCGGTTATTCGAATATTCCCTACCGGAAGCGCGTCAGCTGGGAAGGGCGGTACAATGATATCTATATTGTGAACATGGAGGCTGGTACGCGGAAACTTGTGGAGAAGGAGGTCGAACACAGCGTAAGTATTTCGCCCGATGGGAAATACCTGGTGTATTACAAGCATGATCACTGGTACCTGGTATCTGCAGCCACTGGGGAAAAGGAGTGTCTTACCGATGGTCTGGAAGTGCCATTTTACAACGAGGACTGGGATTATCCCGCCGATCGTCCCGGTTATGGTGTGGCCGGATGGGTCGACAGGTCTGAGGCCTTACTGATCTATGATAAATATGATACATGGATGTTCCCGACCGGTGGGGATACCCCGGTCTGTTTGACGGATGGCAGGGGAAGAAGCGAGGCCTGTGAGTTCCGGATCAGGAACCTGGAAACTGACCGGAAGTGGTACCGGAGCGGGGAACGGGTGCTGCTTTCAGCATATCACGATTTGCAAAAGCATACGGCTGTATATGCGATGGAGATTGGCAATACGGGTGTGGAAATGCTGTTGGAAGATGAAGCCAAATATACCATCCTTGCGAGGGCGAAGGATGCAGAAAAGCTGCTGTTCACCCGGGAGACCTACCGTGAATTTCCGGATCTTCAAACTGCTGCGCCGGATTTTCAACAACCGGTGAAAGTTTCTTCACTGGGAAAACAGACTGATGGTATCGCCTGGGGAGAGGCATCACTGATCGACTGGCTTTCGCTGGATGGCCGTCCCATACAGGGTGTGCTGATCCGTCCGGGAAACTATGAGCCGGGCAAGCAATATCCCGTGCTGGTTTACTATTACAGGTTCTTTACCGATCGACTGTATGAATTTCCGCACATGGCGATCAACCACCGGCCCAACTTTGCATATTATGCAAGCAACGGATATGCGGTCTTTTTGCCGGACATTCGGTTCGACATCGGAACACCGGGCTATTCTGCAACAAAATGTATCGTACCGGGTGTTCAGAAGCTCATCGACATGGGCATTGCCGATCCGGATGGCATCGGGTTGCACGGTCATTCCTGGAGCGGGTACCAGACGGCTTTCGTGGTTACCCAGACCAACATCTTTGCATGTGCCATTGCCGGGGCGCCTGTATCGAATATGACCTCCGCCTACAGTGGGATCAGGTGGAGCAGCGGGTTGGCACGCCAGTTCCAGTATGAGAAGACGCAGAGCAGGATCGGTGGCAGTTTATGGGAAATGCGGGACAAGTATATTGAAAATTCACCGGTCTTCTTTGCCGACAGGATTGAGACCCCACTACTTATCCAGTTCGGTGATGAGGACGGGGCTGTGCCCTGGTACCAGGGCATTGAGCTCTACCTGGCCATGCGGCGCCTGGAAAAGGATTGTGTGTTTTTGCAATACCGGGGGGAGCCGCACCACCTGAAAAAATATGCCAACAAGCTCGATTATACCATCAAGTTCAAACAGTACCTCGACCATTACCTGAAAGGGGAGGAGGCGGCGGACTGGATTCGGCAGGGAGTGCCCTACCGGGGGGAGTAGGGGACCGGGGACCAGGGGAAGGGGAGACGAGGCGACGAGTCAATCAGGGGTCAGCAGGCCTTTTATTATGGTATATGCTATGGTTTTGTCCACCTCCTGATCTCGTCCACCGCCTGAGCATAATATACGCATACAAAGTGGGTCGTCCGGAAGTTCTATTTTATTGCGTTTTCAATAATCTCATCCACTACCTCAGGATTCAACAATGTGCTGGTATCGCCCAGGTCTGTGACGTCATTGGCAGCTACTTTGCGCAGGATCCTTCGCATGATCTTTCCCGACCGTGTTTTCGGTAATCCGCTGGTGAACTGGATCTTCTCCAGCTTGGCAATGGGACCGATATGTTCGGTAATGATCTGGTTGATCTCCTTGCGCACATTGTCATGTACCCGCCATTCGCCGACATTCTTCAGGATCACAAATCCATACAGGGCATTGCCTTTGATCTCATGGGGGAACCCGACGATGGCAGATTCGATCACAGACGGATGTTCGTTAATGGCGTCCTCAATAGGTGCTGTACCCATGTTGTGGCCCGAAACGATAATCACGTCATCTACCCGTCCGGTGATGCGGTAATAGCCCACCTCATCCCTGAAGGCACCGTCGCCTGTAAAATAATGGTCTTTGAAACGGTCGAAATAGGTCTGGCGGAACCGTTCATGGTTGCCCCAGATGGTGCGTGCCATGGAGGGCCAGGGGAACCGGATACACAGGTTCCCGTTCACCTGGTTCCCGGCGATCGGGTTGCTTTCTTCATCCAGCAGCACCGGTTGGATGCCAGGCAGGGGCAAGGTGGCGTACGTTGGTTTTGTGGGTGTGGTAAACGGAATAGGCGAGATCATGATCCCGCCTGTCTCGGTCTGCCACCAGGTGTCTACAATGGGACTTTTCTTTTTTCCGATGTTGTCGTTGTACCAGTGCCAGGCATCCTCGTTGATCGGTTCTCCGACGGTACCCAGTACTTTGAGTGAGGAGAGGTCATGGTTCTCCACGTGTTCCAGGTCCTGCTTCGCCAATGCCCTGATGACAGTTGGTGCGGTATAGAACTGGTTCACCTTATGCTTTTCCACGATCTCCCAGAATCTGCCGTAATGGGGGTGGTTGGGAACCCCTTCGAACATGACCGAAGTGGCACCGTTCAGCAGGGGTCCGTATACGATGTAACTATGTCCTGTGATCCACCCGATGTCGGCAGTACACCAGTAGACATCATCTTCGTTGTACTGGAAAATATTTTTAAAGGTGAACGCGGTGTACACCATGTACCCGGCGTTGGTATGTACCATCCCTTTGGGCATGCCGGTAGAACCCGAGGTGTAGAGGATGAACAGCGGGTCTTCCGCCTCGACGATCTCCAGGCTGCAGTAGGTATGGGATTTGTCCAGCAAGGGCTGCAGCCACTTGTCACGTCCCTCCTTCATGTTGATCTCATTGTGGGTGCGTTTGGCCACCAGGACGGTCTCCACGCAGGGTGTTTTTTCCAGGGCCTCGTCGACGATGCTCTTCAGGTCGAGGGTTTTGGTGCCGCGGAACGAACCATCAGCGGTGATCACCATCCTGCAGGAGCTGTCGTTGATCCGCGTGGCCAGTGCCGAAGCTGAGAATCCGGCAAATACAACAGAGTGAACGGCCCCGATGCGGGCGCAGGCCAGCAGGGCCACTGCCAGGTCGGGGATCATGGGCATGTAGATACATACGCGATCGCCTTTTTCGATCCCGTTTTCCTTAAGCACGTTGGCGAATCTGCACACCCGGTCGTGAAGCTGGTGATAGGTGATGTATTCTGTGGATTCGTTGGGATCATTGGGCTCGAAGATGATCGCGTTTTTTTCCCCCTTGACTCTCAGGTGGCGGTCGAGGCAGTTTTCTGCCACATTCAGTTTGGCGCCCTGGAACCATTTCACTTCGGGTTTCCGGAAGTCCCATTCCAGGACATTGTCCCAGCGTTTGTGCCAGAGGAAATGTTCTTCGGCGATCTCTTCCCAGAAATTTTCAGGTTCGGTAATGGACTTGCGATACACCTGGAAATACTCTTCGAGGTGCTTGATGTGGTAGTTGCTCATATGAAATGCAGTTTGGTTTCAATTGCCTGGTTCGGGTAAAACATAAGTAAAACGAAAAAATGTAAAGATGGTTCAGTTTTGGATTAAATCATCATTCATTCCCCTGGTTGATAAATGGTTATCACATAGGTCGACACTGGTGTTCCGTAAGAGCGTTTTGCGAATTACCAGTGCATTTCTGAATAATCATATCATTGAAAATATTGGGGGATGGAGGGATATGTTTTGTAACAATTGTTACCAGGCGAATCAATATTATTTTTTATTTTGAACATTATTCAGGACATTAAACAAGTAAAATTGTAAGTATGCCTGGTGCCCCCGACAGACTGAAAAAAATTCTGCCACCCGGGAAATGGAAGGTCCCGGTGCTTCTCCTGGCTGGTATCTTCACAGGATTGGCGGTCTATATTTTTCAACTTTCCAATGCGCCTTCCTATCTTTCTGACCGACCGGAGACCTGTGTCAACTGCCATATTATGACCCCGCAGTACGCCACCTGGTCGCACAGCGCGCACCGTGAGAATGCACATTGCAACGATTGTCACGTACCGCATAATAATTTCGTCAACAAATACTATTTCAAGGCAAAGGACGGGTTGCGGCACGCCACGGTGTTTACCCTCAGGAACGAGCCCCAGGTGATCTTTATCAAGGAGGAAGGCAAGGAGGTGGTACATGACAACTGTATCCGTTGTCATTCGGCGCTGGTTACGGACAGCAAATTATTAATGAAAACCGAATCTTACCACCATTACAGGATGGAGAGAAGTTGCACGGAATGTCACCGTGAAGTACCACATGGGAGGGTCAATTCACTTTCGAGCACTCCGAATGCCCGGGTTCCGTTGCCGCCCAGCCCGGTACCTGATTGGCTGAATGAATTAACGAAATAATAAAAACAACTGACTATGAAATCTATTCGAACCCTGGTAAATGAAAAACGATGGTTTGGCTGGCTGCTCTTCCTGCTCACGGTTGTGATCGTGTTTTTGCTCGGGCTTCTTGCATCTTCTATTATGGAACGGCGGGCCGAGGCTGTGTTTGCCTACACTCCCCAGGTTGAGCACTCACAATTTGAACCCAGGAATGAGGTCTGGGGACAGAATTTCCCGAGGGAATATCAGTCCTACCTTGAAACTGCAGATACGATGTTCAGGTCGAAATACAACGGATCGCAGATGATTGACATGCTGGAGGAGATTCCTGAGATGGTGGTGCTCTGGGCCGGCTATGGATTCTCGAAGGATTATACCCAGGGCCGCGGACATTATTACGCGATTGAAGATATTCGTGAGACGTTGCGGACCGGCGCCCCGGTGGACGGAAGGGAGAGTCCCATGCCGAATACCTGCTGGACCTGTAAGAGTCCGGATGTGCCGCGGGTCATGAATGATTTGATCGGCGAGTACGGGAATTTCCAGGCCGGTGTCGCAGCTTTCTATGCCGGAACCTGGGAAGAACGGGGACCCCAGGTTGTGAATCCCATCGGATGTGCCGATTGTCATGATGCGGAGACCATGAACCTGCGGATTTCAAGGCCTGCACTTATCGAGGCATTTAACAGGATGGGCAAAGATATCAACCAGGCATCCCACCAGGAAATGCGCTCACTGGTCTGTGCACAGTGCCATGTGGAGTATTATTTCAATGAAAACATCGTGGAAGGGTCACCTTATCTTGTGCATCCGTGGGACAATGGTTTTTCAGCAGAAGAGATGGAGGCGTACTATGATGAGATCGGTTTTTCGGACTGGACCCATGCCTTGAGCAAGGCCCCCATGCTGAAAGCGCAGCACCCGGGTTATGAAACCTTTGTGACCGGGATCCATGCCGAGCGGGGTGTTTCGTGTGCAGATTGCCACATGCCTTATATTAGTGAAGGCGGATTGAAATACACGGATCATCACATCCAGAGCCCATTGAACAATGTGTCCAACTCCTGCCAGGTGTGCCACC
>CAZPTO010000133.1:0-7436 GCA_964589155.1 uncultured Bacteroidaceae bacterium
TATTCCCCCGCCCCTCACGGTAACCCTCGATGCAAATACCTCTGTAACCTGTTTTGAAGGGAATGACGGGGCAATCGATATCACACCTTCAGGCGGCACGCCCTCGGCCACTGGCACCGGGTACACCTATAGCTGGAATGGCCCGAATGGATTTACCTCAACCCTGGAAGATCTTTCAGGCATTGCAGCAGGAAACTATACTGTTGAAGTGTCCGATAATAATGGGTGTACCTCGATCCTCGGGCCGATCACCGTCGACGAGCCGGGAGCGATCCTTGTCTCTGTAACAGCCACAACGAATGTTACCTGCAACGGGGATGCTGATGGCTCAGCAAATATCACTGTGACCGGGGGAACACCTGGCTATACCTTCCTGTGGGAAGGTCAGCTTACAGGCGCAACCAACGCAGCTCAGAACCCTGCAGGCCTTGTACCCGACACTTACGACCTTACGATCACCGATTTGGCCGGGTGTATAAAAGTGTTCACCGGCCTGGTCACCATTACGGAACCGGATCCGCTTGCTGCAACATTCAACCCTTCCAATGTAACCTGCTTTGGTGCAGATAACGGTACCATCAGTATTGATGTCACCGGGGGTACCACACCTTACGGTTTTGTATGGACTGGTCCGAACGGGTTCAACACAACCACTGAAGATATTTCCGGACTGGAACCAGGGACCTATTCCCTCGTAATTACAGATGCCAACGGATGTATCGCCTCTTATCCTGACCAGGTCACGATCACAGAACCGACTGAGATTTCAGTGGTCCCTTCTTCAACAGACATATCCTGCAACGGTGCCAATGACGGATCCATCAGCATTGTTACCTCGGGTGGCACCCCTGGCTACACTTATGCATGGACCGGTCCCGATGGTTTTAGCTCCGACCAGCCCAACCTGGCTGCGCTCGCACCTGGGACCTACAGCCTTACAGTGACCGATGCCAATACCTGCATCAGGATCTTCAATAATTTAGCGACAATTGATGAGCCGACAGCCATTGAAGTCACCTTCAACAGCCACACCAACCTGGCCTGTTTCGGCGACAGCGACGGTTCCATTTCTATTGATATAACAGGGGGCACACCCCCATACAGTTTTGCCTGGACCAACAGCGCGGGAACCATTGCTTCAACCAATGAAGATCCCACAGGACTGACTGCAGATACCTACTCGCTTGTCGTTACAGACAATACCCCTTGCAGCGTCTCATATACTGACGCAGTCGTACTTACAGAACCACCACAACTGAACGCCACACTCGCGAAGACCGATGTACTTTGTTCAGGAGGAAGCACCGGTACCATCACCGTAAACGCCGCAGGAGGGACTCCTCCTTATGTGTATGCCCTCAGTGCGGGTGGTCCGTATTCCCCAGACAACGAATTCACCGGATTGCCATCGGGCACATACGAGGTGTACACGATGGATGCAAATAGCTGCACCACAAATGGACAGGTGACCCTCAACGAGCCTGACGCCATTGGTTATAATAGCGATATCACCGGGGAGAATCTATGTTATGGCGATTCCAGTGTGACGATCGCTTTCATCAATGTCACCGGCGGTGTCGCCCCATTTGAATATTCCATAGATGGTGGCACTAATTACCAGGCTGATCCGGCATTCCCGGATATCCCGGGAGGAACATACTCCCTGGTGGTAAGAGATGCAAATCTATGCGAAACAACTGTTCTGCCGCTGACAGTCTTCCAGCCTGATTCGCTGGAGATCCTTTCCTATGACCAGGACAACATAACAACTTGTTATGATGATTCTACAGGCAGGATCGAAATCCTGGGAGCCGGAGGCACGGGCGATATCAGCTACTCCCTCAATGGCGGAACAGCTGTGGATGCGGGCGAATTCAACGACCTCACCAGGGGAGAATATTTGATCCGCATGATCGATGAAAACATGTGCCGCAAAGACACCACCGTTGAGATCGTGGCGCCCGATCCCATCGTGTTTGATGATGTTGTTGTCTCTGATGTAACAGGATGTACCGGGGACAGCAATGGCCGGATCGAGGTTGATGCCAGTGGTGGTACGGGCCAGATCAGGTATGCACTCAACGGCGGCGGATCCAAAGTATCGGGTGTATTTAACGGACTCACAGCCGGGGAATACCTGGTAACAGCCGAAGATGTAAATGGGTGTGTTAAAGATACTACTGTTACCCTTGATGAACCAATGCCGATCTCCATCACATCGGCGTCAGCGGTGCCGGCAACATGCAACGGTACCTCCACCGGTGAAATCAATGTTGAAGTGCAAGGTGGAACGCCTGGTTATTTCTTCACGCTTTTGCCAGCCTTGCTGCCAGCGCAGAATACCGGAACATTCAGTGGACTTCCGGCTGGTGATTACACCGTTGAAGTGGAGGATAGTGAAGGTTGCGGACCAGCTACGTCTGGAACACTAGCCATCAGCGAGCCTCCGGCATTACAGGTAGACTCTGTAAGCATTGGACAAATTTCCTGCAACGGTTCCGGTGATGGAAAAATATCAGTCTACATCACCGGTGGTACCGCCCCCTATGCGTATTCCATCGACAACGAAATATCGTACCAGTCCGAATCTGATTTCACCGGACTTGCACCCGGAACTTATGATGTATTTGTAAAGGATGCAAATGACTGCTCACTTCCTGCAGATACCTATACACTGAGTGAACCCCCTGAGCTTACACTCACAGGAATAGTAACCAATGTAACACCCTGTTTTGGGGATGCGAACGGGACCATCACAGCTACGGCTTCAGGAGGTTGGAACGACTATGCTTACAGTATTGATGGGCTCAATTATCAGCCAACCGGAGATTTTAGCGGACTTGGTGCCGGAAATTATACCATCACCGTTAGGGATACGGGCAACTGCACAGTCACAGCAGATTTTACCGTCTTACAGCCGGATGCCGTTACGGCTACAATTGTAAAGACAGATTATAATGATGCATTGCTGGGAACGATTACAATCTCGGATCCCGCAGGTGGTACCCCTCCCTATCAGTATTCCGTAGACGGACCGGCAGGAACTTTTACCAACAATACAAGCTACTCCGACCTGGTGGCCGGCACTTATGAAGTGGTCGTAAGGGATGCAAACGGTTGTATGTACCAGGAGTCAGTTCAGATACTTGAGATACAACCAATCACCATGGTAGTGTTGGCAACCGATGTCTCCTGCCATGGTCTGGACGATGGTTCCATCGAATTCCAGCCGCAGGATGCCGTTGGTACTGTGAACTACTCAATCGACGGTGGTACTACATATGTGACCAATCCACTGTTTGAAAACCTGCCGGGCGATTCCACCTATATCCTGGAGGCATATGATGATGACGATAAAGAATATTCCGGAACGGTTACAATCAATGAACCGGCTCCGCTGACCGTATTTGCCAGCGTAATTCCCGCCAATTGTAACGCGTTCAGTGAAACCGGCGGTGTAGATCTCACCATCAATGGCGGAACGGGCATGAAAACCGTCAACTGGTCAAACGGCAGCACAGGTGAGAACCTGTCCAACATCGTGGCCGGAACGCATATCTATACAGTCACAGATGAAAATGGCTGTGAAGTTTCCGATACGGCGAATATCCCTGCATTTGTCATTGTCAATGCCGATGCCGGCAAAGACACGACTGTATGCGCCGGTTCATCATTGGTGCTGGATGCTGTTCCGGGTGACGTGATGTTATGGGATCCCCCCACTTTCCTGAGTAACACCGGAGTCGCGAATCCGGTGGTTTCAAACATCACAGATACAATCGAATATACCTATACTTCGCGTGAAACCGGTTCGGGCCTTGGGTGCTATGATATTGACACGGTCCGGATCAATGTGGTGCCCATGTATGGCCTTGAGATCACACAGGACACTTTCGCGCTGGAAGGTCAATCGATGCAACTGAATACAGCAACAGAAGGTAACTTTGTTTCTTACCAGTGGATTCCAGAGACGGGGCTTGATCAGGCGAATGTCCCGGATCCGGTGGCTTCCATCCTGGCAACAACCAGGTACACCCTTCTTGCCACCAACGACTATGGATGTATCGAATCCGATTCGGTTCTGATCGAATTGGTCGAAGATATCACCGTATATAATGCTTTCTCACCTAACGGGGATTTCGTAAATGAATTCTTTGAGATTGATAATGCATCAAAATTCCCGGATATCGTTGTCCAGGTCTTTAACCGGTGGGGCAGCAGTATCTTCTATTCTGAAGGTTATAGCGATGCGCAGCGATGGGACGGCACATATAATGGAAAGGACGTTCCCGTTGGAACCTACTACTATGTGATCATACCCCGACCCGATGCAACACCCATTTCTGGTAACGTAACAATAATCAGGTAAGCGATGAAAAAACTACAAACCATACTGATCCTGTTCACCCTGGCCGGTTCCCTGAACCTGGCAGGACAGCAACTGCCGCAGTTTTCCCAGTTCATGTTCAATGATTTTATATTGAACCCGGCGATCGCAGGTATACATGACTATTACCAGATCAGGACCAGCCACCGGTTCCAGTGGGTGGGAATGACAGATCCGCCCCTGACGAACTCTATCTCCGTTTACGGTCCCCATTCCAGTATGGACATGGGATATGGCGGCACCATATATACCGATGTTACCGGACCAACCAGCAGAACTGGCGTATCGGGTTCTTATGCCTACAACATAGCTGTTTTTAGTGACATGCGGCTTTCCATGGGCCTCAATCTGAGTGTGCTGCAATACCGGGTAGACGGAACGCAGCTTACTCCCAAAGATCCCTCCGACATGTTCATCCAGGGTGTGGTAAGCACCACATACGTTCCCGATGCCAGCGTGGGTGTGTATCTCTATGGCGACAATTATTATGCCGGGGTCTCAGCCGCCCAGCTCCTGAATAATAAACTGGAAATATTTGAAGAAAAAACAGGTCTGAATAAATTAAAAAGTCATTTATTTGTAACAGGAGGATACCGCTATGAAGCGGACCCGGACTGGATCCTTGAACCATCAGCAATCATCAAAGTCACTGCACCGAGTCAATTCAGATTCGAGGTCAACGCCAAGGTGGAATGGATGGAGATGGTCTGGCTAGCCACGGGATACAGGTTCCACGAAGCTATTACTGTGATGGCAGGATACAATTACGACGATAAATTTTATTTTGGCTATGCCTATGACATCGGTATCACCAAATTGCGACTATATAACATGGGCAGCCACGAACTTATGATAGGATACAGGTTCAATGATATTAAATAAATACAACATACCGCTAACAGCTGTGCTGCTGCTTATTACCATTTTGATGGGGAGCACTGCATGTAACAAGAATAAGCAGATAAAAGGCGATGATTACATCGAAAGAGATGTGCTCGTGCAGGTCATCATGGATATGCACCTGATGGACGGGATCACCAATGACATGAATTACTATCGAAAATTCAATCCCGGGGATAGTATTGATATTTACGGCCCGATATTTGAAAAATATGACATCAACCGGGAAATCTATGAACGCACCATCAGCGAATACAGTAAATATCCGCAACTCATGGACGAGGTATATGATGAAGTACTGATGAAACTGAGCCTGCTACAGGACAGGATAGAAAGTGAAGAGGATGAAAAGATCGAAGTGATCGATGGCAGGAAACGCTGATGCATTTATTTCAGAAAACAGCCTTGTTTCAGAAAATATATACAGCCATGACCCCCAGTGTAGCCACCAGACCAATCATGAAACCGGTAAAGATCTCTTTGGGATGATGCATGCCAAGTTTGAGCCGTGCAGAACCAACCAATCCGCCAATCAATATAGTAATGATAAACAAATACTGGATGGCTGCACCATAAATCAGTGCCAACACCAGCAGGATCCCGACCAGCACACCAATACCGAGCATATGAATGCTGGGTTTCATAAAATTATTGAATACCAGGGAAATGAACAATGCCGCAGGCGGACAGAACAGGAAGACAATGTGACCACCTGTCAACTGCGGGATTCCACGCATCACAAAAAAGGTAAACAGGTAGAGAATGATGGTCAGCGCCATGGGAAGTACCCGCTCCTTCCGTTCATGCAATTCAATATTATGGATCACACCGGTCAGGTAAAGAATAATCAGCATTGAAGCAGGGAAAACAAAGGTGAACAACGCCGTTACAATGAGCGAAAGACGCTTGACCTCTGGTTGCAATACCGCTAATGACGTGCCCGAATTGAAGAGGATGAGCATTCCAAGCGTAGTCATGACCAGGGGGTGAAAAAGGTACGAAATGGTCTTTGCCACGGATTTCTCCATCATCAAAAAATTAAAGTTCCTTTCTCAACCGTGCCACGGGAAGGTTCAATTGCTCACGGTACTTTGCAACCGTTCTCCTGGCAATCTGGTATCCTTTCTCCTTCAGGATCACAGCCAGCCTGTCATCCGTGAGGGGCTTGCGCTTATCTTCGTTGGTAATACATTCATTCAGGATCATTTTTATCTCCCGCGTGGATACCTCTTCCCCGCTATCTTTTTGCAATCCCTCGGAGAAGAATGATTTTAGCGGGAATATACCGAAATGTGTCTGGATATATTTACTGTTCACCACTCGCGATATCGTGGAAATATCCAGCCCGGTCATTTCCGCGATATCCTTAAGAATCATAGGTCTTAACAAGTTTTCCTCTCCCTCCTCAAAATACTTTGACTGGTATTGAAGAATGGCCTCCATGGTAAGCATCAGGGTGTTTTGCCGTTGCCGAATGGCGTCAATAAACCACTTGGCAGAGTCCAGCTTTTGCTTGACAAAGGTAACGGCGTCCTTGTCATCCCGTGATGCTTTTTTCTTGTTGGCATTATAAGATTCCAGCATTTCGGTATAGGTTCTGCTGAGCCGAAGTTCCGGAACATTAGAAGCATTCAGGAATAATTCCAGCTCGCCATTGTTCAGTTCAAGGACAAAATCCGGTACAATCTGGTGAAAGGATTTGCTCTGTGAATCGCCAAATGCACCCCCGGGTTTCGGGTTGAGATGAATAATCACATCCAATGCCTCCTTCAACTGTTCCTCGCTGATCGACAACCTGTTGATGATCTTATCATAGTGCTTATTCGTGAACTCATTGAAATGGTTTTTCAGGATCTGAAAGGCAATCTCATCCTCAGGATCTTTCAGCCCAGACCTGGAGAGCTGAAGCATCAGGCATTCCTGGAGGCTCCTTGCCCCGACGCCCGCAGGATCGAAATCCTGGATGATCATCAATACCGCATGCAGCTCCTCATAGGAAGTCTCCATCCCAAAAGTAAAGGCCAGGTCATCTGCAATCGCCTCAAGTTCCCGCCGCAGGTAACCGTCCTCGTCGATATTCCCGATGATATATTCCCCGAGCAGCTCCTGCTTCTCTTCGAGCTTCCGCAGACCCATCTGCTCACTGAGG
>CAZPTO010000133.1:7446-8458 GCA_964589155.1 uncultured Bacteroidaceae bacterium
GGGATCTCCTCATGCTTATCATCCCTGGAATAATTCTGTGCATTTAACCGGTAGGTTGGGATTTCATCATCCTCCATGTAATCCTCAATGGAAAATTCATCCTGCTCCTGGTTGTCTTCGGCTGACTCCTGTTCGTCCTGGCTGGAAGGTTCCTCCGAGCCCTCCTCCAATACAGGGTTCTCTTCCAGCTCCTTCTTGATACGTTGCTCCAACTGGATCGCAGGAATCTCCAGCAGCTTGATCATCTGGATCTGCTGCGGAGAAAGTTTCTGCAGTAATTTTTGCTGAAGCCTCTGTTTTAGCATGCCTTAATATATTAAAATTCCGCGCTCTTTGGAGTCCGTGGAAAAGGAATTACATCCCTGATATTGCTCATTCCTGTGACAAACATCAGCAGGCGTTCGAATCCCAGGCCAAAACCACTGTGCTCAACGGTTCCGAATTTCCGGGTATCCAAATACCACCACAATTCATCTTCAGGGATCTGCATTTCCCGCATCCTTTTCACCAGTTGATCATAATCCTCCTCCCGCTGAGAACCGCCAATGATCTCCCCGATCTTTGGAAACAGCACATCCATTGCCCGCACCGTCTTACCGTCGTCATTCTGCTTCATGTAAAACGATTTAATTTCCGCCGGATAGTCCGTGAGGATCACAGGTTTTTTGAATTCCTGCTCCACCAGGTACCGCTCATGCTCTGCCTGCAGGTCGGAACCCCACTCCACTGGAAATTCAAATTTTTGTCCGGACTTTTTCAGAATCTCGACGGCCTCTGTATAGCGCATCCGGACAAAATCATTTTCCAAAATGAACTGCAATCTTTCCAGCAGTTCCTTATCAATCATCTTATTTAAAAAATCAAGATCGTCCCTGCAGTGGTCCAGTGCATAGCGCACCAGGTATTTGAGGAAATCCTCCGCCAGGTCCATATTATCGCTGATATCATAAAAGGCCATCTCCGGTTCGATCATCCAGAATTCTGCCACGTGCCTGGGCGTATTGGAATTTTC
>CAZPTO010000134.1:0-6512 GCA_964589155.1 uncultured Bacteroidaceae bacterium
AAAAAGAACTCTTCAGCTGGGCCAAAGAAGTGGAAAATCGCGGAGCAGGAGAGATTCTCTTCACTTCCATGAACCACGACGGTACAAAGAATGGGTTTGCATGTGAAGCACTTCGCGAGCTTTCCGAAAGTCTCTCCATCCCGGTGATCGCGTCAGGCGGCGCCGGCAGTGAAGCGCATTTTGAGGAAGTATTCAGGGAGGGAAAAGCAGATGCAGCGCTTGCTGCAAGTATTTTTCACTACAACGAGATACCGATACCTCAACTCAAACAGTACCTCAGGGAACAACATATCAATGTAAGATAAATATGATGGATTTTGATAAAATGGAAGGCCTTGTGCCGGCAATCATCCAGGATGCGAACTCAGCCAAAGTGCTGATGCTTGGATTCATGAACAGGGAAGCCTATGAGAAAACCCGTTCCGAAGGCAGGGTGACTTTCTACAGCCGGACCAGGAAAAGGCTCTGGACAAAAGGGGAGGAGAGTGGAAACTTTTTGGATGTAAAAGAAATCATCGGGGATTGTGATGATGACACGCTGCTGATTAAGGTACAACCCCACGGACCAGTGTGCCATACAGGTGCGGACACCTGTTTCTCGGAAAAAAATGATCCGGATATCTCCTTCCTGCGTCAGCTTCAGGACCTGATCGCAGAACGGAAAAAGAAGATGCCTGCGAATAGCTATACGACAAAGTTGTTTGAGGCAGGTATCAATAAAATTGCCCAGAAAGTGGGGGAGGAGGCTGTTGAGTTGGTGATTGAATCGAAAGATAACGATGATTCACTCTTTCTGAATGAATCTGCAGACCTGATCTACCACCTGCTCGTCTTGCTGACACAAAAGGGCTTTGACCTTGCCGACGCGGTAAAGGTGCTGCAGGAGCGGCACAAGTAAGATCCCGGTGCTGCGGGTCCACAAGGAACCCAACCTTTTCAACATGACAAAGGAGCTGGAGCAGCGGCACCGGCAGGATCCCGGTGCTCACGATCCATAAGGGGACCCGACATTGCCGGCGTGATAAAGGTGTTAAGGGAAGGGTACAGGTATTATCACAAAGGTCCTTCAGGAACGGTGTAAGCCGGAGCGTATTGGCTTATATTCCACATCGGATTCCAATTTACCAGATGTCAGCCCGTTGTTCCTCCGGGAGGAACATTTTGTCTCCGGGTTGAACACCAAAGGCCTGGTGAAATGATGTTACGTTGGGAAGCGGACCGTTCACACGGTTGATGCCCAGTGAGTGTACATCCTCTTTTGTGAGCCTGATCATCTCTTTTTCCCGTATGTTGTTGGCCCATACATGTGCATACGCCAGGAAGAACCGCTGTTCGGGTGTAAACCCGTCAAGCTCCTTTTCAGGAGGTGCCGATTCCCATGCTTTTTGCAGCGCATGAAATGCAATGTTAACGCCACCGAGATCCGCAATATTTTCTCCAAGCGATAGTTTTCCGTCAGCATACAGGTCATCAATAACTTTTATTTTATTGAATTGTTCTTCCAGTACCTTCGCGCGCTCATTAAAGTTTTCAGCATCCGTTTGTGTCCACCAGTCATTCAGGTTCCCGTCTTTGTCGAACTTCCTTCCCTGGTCATCGAAACCGTGTGTCATTTCGTGACCGATAACCACCCCAATGGCACCGTAATTCACCGCATCATCAGCATCTTTGTGAAAAAACGGGGGCTGCAGGATGCCGGCGGGAAAGACAATCTCATTCATCAGCGGGTGGTAATAGGCATTGACCGTCTGGGGTGTCATATGCCATTCTTCCCTGTCAGCCGGTTTGCCGATCTTGTCCAGTTCATATTCCAGGTTAAACACAGCAGCTTCACGGTAATTTTCGTAGTAGGACCGGTTGCCGAGCTGCAGCTTTTCGTAACTCCGCCATGTATCGGGGTAACCAATCTTAACGCGGATCCGTTCCAGTTTTTCGAGCGCCTTCACTTTCGTGGCTTCCGACATCCAGGGAAGCCCCATGATCCGCTCCTTTAGGGCGATCCTGAGATTTTCCACCAGGTCGAGCATGCGCTGTTTCGCTTCCGGAGGGAAATACTGGTCTGCAAACAGCCTTCCAATGGCTTCGCCAAGCGCATCCTCCGTGGCAGTAGTGACCCTTTTCCACCTGGGCTGCATGGTCTTCTTCCCCGACAGGAAATTTCCATAAAAATCAAATTTTGCCGTTTCAAATTCTTCCGATAACAGGCTTGCGGCACTATTGATCAAACGCCATTTCAGGTAAACTTTCCAGTCTTTGATGTCTGTATCGGCCAACATGCTGCTGAAGGTATTGAAAAACCCGGGCTGTCCTATATTCAGATGCGTATCTATATCTACATTCAGGGCTGTGAAGAAGGTCTGCCAGCCAAAACCGGTAAACTGCTCCTCCATATCAATAATCATTCGCTTGTTAAAGGTCTTGTGCGGATCGCGCTGCTCCAGGCGCGTCATTCCGGCATGCGCCAGCCTGGTCTCCATGGCCAGGATGATTTCAGCATAGGCATCGGAAATTGCTTGTTCCACACCTGTTAACGTGAACATTTTAGCAATATAGGTGCGGTATTCTGACCGTATCTCTTCACTGCGCTTATCCCTGTTCCGGTAATAATCCACATCACCGAGTCCCATGCCGCCCTGGTGCAGGTGAGCAATGATCTGTCCCGAATCTTCACGATCGGGAGACGGGTAGAGGTAGAAAACAGTTGGTATGCTCTTTTTGTACATTGCGGTGATCAGATCCGGGATCTCATCCGTTGATTGTAAATTATTAATGTACTGCAGGTCCTTTTCAAGGGGCTGCATCCCCATTGCATTGATCTTATCGGTGTTGATGCCAAGCCGGTAGAAATCCCCCACCAGCTGTGCGATGTGATCAGCATCCTTATTATGGTCAGCCTGCTGAACGGGGCCATCGCTGTTGCTTCCTGCTTTTTTGGAAACCTCCTCGATAATGGACCTGACGATCTCGCGGTTCTCTTCCCTTAACTTGTCGAAGCTGCCATACCTGCTGAACTCATCCGGGATCGGGTATTTCTTCAACCAGCCTCCATTGGCGTAGTGGTAGAAATCCTTTACAGGTGAAACGGACATGTCCAGGTTGGAAGGATCTATTGCTTTATTCATATCATGTGATTCTGTTAATTTCAAACTATACTTTGCTATTTAATTATGCTTGTGGAGTGTGAACGCAGGACCAGCAGGGGGCAAAAACACCAGTTAACTGGCGACAACAAAAAACCGGGATATTTTCAGCCCCGGTTCTTTGTTCTGTTTCCAAGCGTTGTCTCTGAAACTCCGTTGCTGCTCCACAACGGTTATAGACAATGTTTGAACTTCTATGTTCAGTGTTTACGTAGAATCCCTCCAGTAACGCAGTTATCGGACTTTAAGGACAGGCACTACTTAAAATTCGTCCAACGTCTTTTTGATGATGTTCACGGCATCCATCAACTGCTCTTCGCTGATCACCAACGGTGGTGCAAACCTGATGATATGCTCGTGGGTAGGCTTGGCCAACAGACCATTTTCCTTCATTGCCACACAAACATCCCATGCCTTTTTGCCGTTCTTGGGTTCGATAACGATGGCATTCAGAAGTCCCTTGCCGCGTACCAGGCTTACCATCGGGTGATCCAGTTTCTCCAGTTCCGAACGGAAAATCTTACCAAGTCTCTCAGCATGATCTGCAAGGCCTTCTTCGCGAATCACTTCGAGTGCAGCGATCGCCACTTTGGCAGCTACAGGATTGCCTCCATAGGTGGACCCATGCTCCCCTGGTTTAATAACCAGCATCACATCGTCGTCGGCGAGTACTGCCGATACAGGATACACACCCCCTGAAAGGGCTTTACCGAGAATCAGAATATCCGGGCGGACATGCTCATGGTCACAGGCCAACAGCTTACCTGTTCGCGCGATACCTGTCTGTACCTCGTCAGCAATGAATAGTACATTCTTCTCTTTACACAATTTTGCGGCTTTGCCCAGGTATCCCTCATCGGGCACATATACGCCAGCCTCACCCTGGATTGGCTCAACGAGAAATCCCGCAACGTTGGGATCTTCCAGTGCTTTTTCAAGTGCATCAATGTCATTGTAGGGCACCACTTCGAAACCTGGGGTATACGGACCAAATCCCTTATAAGAATCGGGATCGGTCGACATAGAAATAATCGTTACTGTACGGCCATGGAAGTTGCCTTCGCAGACGATGATCTTGGCTTCGTTTTCAGGTATGCCCTTCTTTTCATATGCCCACTTCCGGCATAGTTTGATGGCAGTTTCATCTCCTTCGGCACCTGAGTTCATGGGAAGCACCTTGTCGTATCCGAAAAATTTTGTTACATATTCCTCAAATTCACCCAGAACGCTGTTAAAGAAAGCCCTGGAGGTTAGCGTAAGCTTATTGGCCTGGTCAGTCAGTGCTTTGATGATCTTTGGGTTACAATGTCCCTGGTTCACAGCTGAATAGGCTGATAGGAAATCATAATACCGCTTGCCTTCCACATCCCAGACATATACCCCCTCTCCCTTGTCCAGCACCACCGGCAGCGGGTGATAATTATGGGCACCAAATTTTTCTTCTCTTTGAATGTAATCTTGTGTGTTCATGCGTTCTGTTCTTTATATTAATGCAGCTTTTTAAAATTAAGTCGTAAAGTTAATGGAATGCAGATTTTTATCTGCATGATGGCGGTAAAGATTTTCAGACATATCGCTGTCTTTTAACATTCTTCATGTTAACCTAGAACTTTGTTTGACTTTTGTTGTTAAAACTTTAAACAAAACAATGTAACGCTTAATACGGATGAAAGTACATAATATTATATCTGATCGCTGGAGCCCTGTGGCATTTTCTGACAGGCCCATAAAGCAGGAGGTTCTTGAAGCTCTTTTTGAAGCGGCGCGATGGGCACCATCAAGTTTCAATGCCCAGCCTTGGAAATTTATGGTTGCCCAAAAAGGGGATACATTGTACCCGGTGCTGTTTGACTTACTCTATGATACAAATAAGGATTGGGCCCGCACAGCGCCGGTCCTGGTGCTAAGTATGGCCGAGATGGTGCCACCCGGGCGTACCTCTGAGAACAGGTTTGCTTTTCATGATACAGGTATGGCCGTATCAAACCTGCTGGCCCAGGCCACTGCAAGCGGGCTTTATGTGCACCAGATGGGTGGGTATGACTCCGAGGGTGCCAGGAGAGTGCTGAATTTGCCTGAACACCTGGAACCGGCTGCCATGATCGCCATTGGGTACAAAGGAGAGCCGGCGCAACTACCAGAAGAGATTGCAGCGCGGGAGCAGAAAGAGCGGACACGCCTGCCGCAGTCAGCATTTGTCTTTACCCGGAAATTCTGATTAAAACCGTGCGGTGATTTTCACGTTAAACCGTCTGCCTGTGAGATAATTGGGGACACCGAACTGGGCAGGAATACCACGTTGGTTGGAGATGGTCCTGATCCATGTATAAGAAGCTTCATTCCTGATGCCCAGTAAATTGAATATCTCTCCACTCACCCAGATCGTCCGGAAATGCCGGAACGGATTCCTGTCTGAAAATTGTTGTTCTTCCCGTTTCAGTACTTTTGAGAAGCCAAGGTCCACCCGGCGGTAGGGACGCATTCTGAACGTGGTATAATACTGGTCTTCATCCGGATGGCTCAAGGGGAGACCAGTTCCGAAAAATGCGCTCAGGTGTACTTTATAGTCGGGATTATTCGGCAGATAATCCTGGAAAAATACACCAGCACTGAACAACTGGCTGGTAGGCCTGGCATAATAACCGGCTTCCTCGAAAAACCTTTCGCCGTCTACCACCACAGAAACGGAATCTCCTCCAATGTCCTCCCTGGTCTGCATCAGTGAGGCTGTGAACCATGATTCAGCACCCGGGACAAATTCACCGTTCAGTTTGATATCAATGCCTGCAGCATATCCCTTGGCGATATTTTCCCCTGCATACTGAATCCGCACATTTTCGATCTTATATGGAATAAGATCATCGAGCCACTTGTAGTAGATTTCGGTGGATAATTTAAATGGGCGTTCCCATGCGCTGAAAATATAGTCACCACCCAGAAGCAGGTGGACCGAACGCTGCGGTTTGATGGCCGAATTGATTTGGTCATTCGGCAAACGCATTTCTTTGTAGAAGGGGGGCTGGTAATAGGAGCCCCCGGAAAGATGAAACATCATATCACGTTCCCAGTCTGGTTGTATGCTGAATGTGGCGCGTGGACTGATCATAACAGATTTGTTGAAATTCCAGATCGAACCCCTGACTCCCACGGTGAGAAAAAGGTCTGCTTTTTCAGCATTGATCTCCCAGGTGTCCTGTATGAAACTGTTGAACAGGTCATAGGTGATTTGATTTTCAGCCTTTGAATATTCTGAAAGGACGATCTCGTCACTATTGGTTGGTAGCACATAATCCGATGAATCCACCAGTTCCCACTCGTTGATGCGGTCATAAAAATCCTGGTACTGGTATTTAATTCCCCACCTCAGCAAGT
>CAZPTO010000134.1:6522-8402 GCA_964589155.1 uncultured Bacteroidaceae bacterium
CAGGTGGTTGCCGCTGGTGTATGTGCCGATATGCGAACCCGCAATGACATAAGCATCCAGGTAGTTCCGGGCATGATTGTGCAAGGTGCCGATACCAATGTTCAGGATACTGTCACCATAGGTTTCCGATCCGATGGTATTGTCCAGTTCATTGATCAGGTATTGTCCGCGGATGTCGAAGGTCTCCCGTTCATTGGTCTGGAAGGTGGTGGTGATGAATTTAAGGCTCAGGTTATTGGAGGGTTGAATATGCAGCGACAAAGCACCGAGATAGGTGTTGAACTGGTCCACTTCCTGGCCATCATAAAAAATGCGCAGGTTGAATGGCAGATCCTGTGTCCCGAACTCCGTGGTGCGTGTTTCAGGGATGAACTCGTACTTGTTGGACGAATAATTTCCGAGGAAAGAGAGCTCGACCCGCCTGGAAAACCGGTAGTTGATAAGTGCCTGCAGGTCTGAAAACTGCGGTTTATAATCGCCACTGGTCTCCAGTGTATTCAGCAGGTAGGAGGTTGTTTTGTAGCGGTAGCCTGCGAGATAGGAAAGGCGCCGGTTCTTCGAGGTTCCTTCCACATGGACGGAGGCTCCCAGGAGGTTCAGGTTGACTGATCCTGCAAATTCAGTTGGAGTTTTGTAAGTGATATCCAGCGCTGAAGACATCTTGTCATCATACCGGGCATCAAATCCCCCGGCGGAAAAACGTATGGACGAAACGAGATCTGAATTAATGAAACTAAGCCCTTCCTGTTCTCCCGAGCGGACCAGGAAAGGGCGATAAATCTCGATATCATTGACATATACCAGGTTTTCATCAAAATTTCCTCCGCGCACGGAGTATTGTGAGCTTAATTCATTGTTGGAACTTACCCCGGCCTGGGATTTGATGATTGCTTCAATCTTTCCGGTGGTGGACGGCATGTATTCCAGGTCGGCCACATCAATCCGCTGAAAGGTGCTGGCACGGTCCTGGCGGGCGCTCACGGAGATCTCCCCAAGGCTCTTGACATCCTGGTAAAGCATAATATCGGCCTGCTGTCTTTGACCGGCTTGCAGGGAGAACTTTCTGCTGGTAGTAATGAATCCCACACAGGAGACCACCACCTCGACCTCCCGGTCAGCAGGGAGTAACAATTCATAGGATCCGTCAGCTCCGGTCATGGTACCCTCCCTGGTATCCACAATGGCCACATTGGCCAGGTCAATGGGCATCCCTGTTGTATCTGTGATGGAACCATACAGCACAGCTTTCTGCTGGGCCAACGAAAGCACAGGGATCAGAGCGAGCAGTATGGTGAGGTATGCAGGTCTCATGAATAACGGTGAACAAAGGGATAACTCCGGGAAAGGGGAATAAATTGTATATGCAAAGGTTTTTCTGTTTTAGTCATCTCTTCTGAAATCTCCGCGCTTCAATGCATTGAAAAATTCAGCCCAGCGCAGCGGATCAAAAATGGTATAATAGGGATATTGTCCCTCGTAGTATAACTGGTTGTATTGCTGTTGCATCACCTCTCTGAAATTCATATTGGGCGTAGCAGTTACATCGTTCATTTTGATCTGTGTTTTTATGAGTGCGATATTCTTCATGGCACGCTGTTCATCATCCGTAGGCATTTCCATGGCTATAAAGTCTTCTTTGAATTCCTGGTATGTTTTCCATGGGAAGATTTTTACTTCCGCAAGTCTGAAGGTATCGCTTACCATGAAGATATCAGAAGGATACTGGTCGGTATCCAATGTGTCAGGGATCACGTGCAGTGTGGACTTATGTCCAACGTGACTGAACAGGATCGTATCATTCGGTTGAACAACGAATGAAAAGAGTCCCCTTGCATCTGCAGTGGTTCCCCGGCTCCGGTTCAGAATGACAATATTTACAT
>CAZPTO010000135.1:0-8366 GCA_964589155.1 uncultured Bacteroidaceae bacterium
GGGTGTGCTCCTGAGGATCGGCTCAACGGTTTTAATCTTATAGGGCTCTGCGTATGGTAGTTCCATGATCATATTTTTTGTATGGCATTTGCAAGTGTGATAACTTTTTGTGAATTGAATCCAGCTTCCTCTTCGCTCCGGGTTCACCTGATGAGCGCTTTTATCTGAGTGGTTGAATGTGGATCAAGCTTCCCGGAATTCATGAAGCATAGGGATAAGCATCCCTTTTTTTGATATGGATGTAGCGGAGTTTAGCAATATATCTGAACGCATGGATCATTGTGTACAAAATTATCCTCAATCCGCTTCAAAATAAAATCCTCCCGGATGTTCTTGGACAGTAAGGAACTGCCGGACCTGTTTTATTCTTCCAGGTAACGATGATAATAGAGGTTGATCAATTCTTCTTTCCGTTCATTTGCTTTGGCAGTGCGTATTTCATATGCAGACCGTTTTTCGCCTTTTTGCCTGGGCAGGAACAACGGATCTTCTGCCATCTCCTTTTCGATCTCTTCCGGGTAATAATGCATTACAAAGATCTCGGGGTGGAGGTGGTGGATCTTCAGTACGCCATCCATGCAAACACTTACAAAGGTATCGCCACCAGGTAAAAATTCAATATCGCGAATACTTCCATCGTTGTCCAGGAAAGCATACAATTGCTCACCGGTGGTAACATCCCAGAGTTTGATGGACTGGTCGGCAGATGCACTCAGCAGGTACTTGCCATCCGGGCTGAACTCGATTTCAAGCACCATCTCCTGGTGTCCCTTCAGCAGCTGGTGAAGTTTCTTTTTGTCGATGTCCCAGATACGGACCGTTTTATCCATGGAGCATGCTGCAACAAATTGACCATCAGGACTGAACGCCACATCGTAGATGTTACCGGAGTGGCCATGAAATGCGGCAATCACCTCACGTGCAGCAAGGTCCCAGAGAAATACCTGCGTGTCGTTGGAACCACTGGCGATATATTTCCCATCGGGACTGAACGCCACAGCAAAGGTAATGTCGTCATGGGCGCGCATGGGCTGTTCAACCTCTCCTTCATAGACATCGATGAGCTGGAATGTTTTGTTAACCTCCGTGCTGGCCATGTATTGTCCGGAAGGATCCAGGTCCATACTCCAGATTGTGTTCCGGTGATGCGGCCAGGAGGTAATGCGCGTACCTGTGGTATCATATAGCCAGATACTGCTTCCTGAAGCAAGGAAGATCAGATCCATCTTCGGATTCATTTCGATATCATAGATAGCAGCCGGTCCGGCCTGCTCTGTTTCCAGCTGCTTTTCCAGGTGATGTGCATCCAGCACACGCAGCATGCCGTCTTCGAAACCTGCAAGAATCAGACTGCCATCCGGGGATACCTGTACCGATGTAACCGGCGTCTTGAAGTTTACAGACTGCATTACGTAGTCGGTAGTCTGTGCAGGTAAAATGTTGATGCAGATGATTCCGAGTATGGTCAAGAGATGCTTCTTCATTGCAGAACATGTTGTTGAACAACAAATATGCGGAAAGTATACCGGATATCATTCAGTTATCGCCAGGGATTTTAAACCATCCCGGGAGGATAAATATTTCCCGGACGGTTCTGAAAGGCGGTTTTTCATAGTAAAATTTATTTATTTAGACTGATTCTAATATCTTTGTGTCCTGGATTATTAAATGGGAGATTGAAGATGTTGATGGATTATGCAGCTGCGTTTTTAAACGAATTATGGGTGCTGTTGTTGGAGATGGCACCTTATCTGTTGATAGGATTTCTTTTCGCTGGAATCCTGAAGGTATTTTTTCCGAAAAGACTTATCAGGCGGTATATTGGCAAATCAAATTTCAGGTCTGTGCTGAATGCTTCATTGCTCGGGGTACCCATGCCGCTCTGTTCCTGTGGTGTGTTGCCTACGGGTATCAGTTTTTTCAAGAACGGTGCATCGCGTGGATCCACCGTTTCTTTCCTGGTTTCCACCCCTCAGACAGGTGTGGATTCGATCATTGCCACCTATGCAATGCTGGGGCTGCCCCTCGCGATCCTGCGTCCCATAATCGCTTTGTTATCAGGAGTGATGGGTGGTGCATTGACCAATTACCTGGGGGGAAGTGTGGATGCTTCGGAACAACTCAAAAAGAATGACGTGGAAGAGAATGGTACCCGTTCATTCAGGGAAATGATGCGTTATGGTTTTGTGGAGATGATGCAGGATATCAGTAAATGGCTGATCATCGGGTTCCTGATTGCAGCATTTCTGTCAGTGGTTATTCCGGATGATTTCTTTATTGAGACCGTAACCAATGAATACCTCTCTATGCTCTTGATCCTGGTGGCTTCCATTCCGCTCTATGTTTGTGCCACCGGTTCGATACCTATTGCTGCTGTGTTATTGATGAAAGGACTTTCGCCAGGTGCTGCCATCGTCTTCCTGATGGCCGGTCCGGCAACCAATGCAGCAACCATGGCCGTGATCAGCAATACTATGGGCAGAAAAACGTTTTGGTTGTACCTGCTCACCATCATCGGTGGCGCACTGCTATTTGGCACCCTGATCAATGAACTGATCCCCAGGGCATGGATCCTGGATGCGCTCCCTGAATTTGCGCACGATCATGCGCATGGCGAAGGAAGTATCCTGAAAATCATTTCAGGGATTGTCCTGGTGCTCCTGGTCATCAACGGCTATATCCAGAAATACCTGGAAAGAAAGCGTATATTGAAAGAAGAAAAAACAAAACATAATATGAAAACAATGCAAGTATATACGGTTGAGGGCATGACCTGCAACCACTGTAAGGCCAATGTTGAAAACGGAGTCCGTGAACTGGAATCCGGAGGGGATATCGATATCTTTGCTGATCCTTCCAGCAATGAACTCCGGCTCTCATCGGTCACTATCCCTGAAGATGCGCTCAAGAAAAAAATTGAGTCGCTTGGTTATGTTTTTAAAGGCAGGAAATCGAATTGACGCTTAATGACCTGCAGATAGGTGAGTCCGCCGTAATCAAACAGATCCACGGCTCGGGGGCATTCAGGAAACGAATCACAGAAATGGGATTCGTTAAAGGCCAACCTGTGACTGTCGTGAAGGCCGCGCCTTTTAAAGGGCCTGTTGAATACCGGATCATGTCCGGGACCGTTTCACTGCGACGTACCGAGGCGATGCTTATTGATGTATCCGTTGCTGTGGCGGAAAAGGAGCTCGAACTATCTCCATTTGAACCTATCTACAGGGAGAGTGCAAGTGGTTCAGGGGACGCCAGTCCGAAAAAAAAGATCACTGTCGCCCTGCTGGGCAATCCCAACTGTGGCAAAACAACGCTGTATAACAGGCTGTCTCGTTCAAACGAGCGCGTGGCCAACTATTCCGGTGTGACGGTGGGGATCAAGGAAACCACTGTCTCCTATAAGGGATATGATATCTCATTTACCGATCTTCCGGGGACCTATTCTCTTTCGGCTTATTCAGAGGATGAGGTGATCGTGAGGGAGTTCCTGAACAATGCACGTCCTGATGTCGTGGTGAATGTCGTGGATGCGGGCAACCCGGAGCGCCATATGTATCTGACTACCCAGCTGATCGATATGGGTATAGAGGTTATTATGGCACTGAACATGTACGACGATCTGAAAGCACGTGGGGATCAATTGAATATCACCAAGCTTGGACGACTGATCGGGATCCCGATCGTACCCACCATCGGTCGGCACGGGAAGGGCGTATACAGGTTGCTGAACCGCATTATTAAGGTATATGAGGATCGGGAACCTGTGATCCGCCATATTCACATTAACTACGGCAAAGAGCTTGAGCAGTCGATCAGCCGTATCGAAGCAGAACTGGAAAAGTTCAGCGAAGAACTCCAGGGACAGCATTTGCGCTATTATGCAGTGCGCTTGCTCGAACGCGACGACTATTGCCTGCACAAACTGGCTCGTTTCAAGGATTTTGAGGACACCAGGCCCATCATTTCAGAGGAGATCAACCGGCTGGATTCGCTTTTCAGGGAGGATACCGAAACGCTGATTTCCAATCGCAGGTATGCTTTCATTGCAGGTGCACTGAAGGAGACATACAAAAAGGGTACGCGTGACCGTGCATTGTCGAGAACACAACGGATCGACCGGGTATTGACACATAAATATTTCGGATTCTTTATTTTTATGCTGATCCTGTTCGGGATGTTCCATGCCACCTTTTCACTCGGTCAGTATCCCATGAACTGGATTGAAGCAGGCGTGGACTGGCTGGGTGGCACATTGACCAACCTGCTTCCACCAGGTATGGTAGAGGATTTCCTTGTTGACGGGGTGATTGGCGGAGTGGGAGGGGTTATCGTTTTCCTGCCGAACATCCTGATTCTGTTCTTCATCATCTCTCTTATGGAAGATACGGGATACATGGCCCGCACCGCATTTATCATGGACCGTGTGATGCATATTTTCGGACTGCATGGAAAATCTTTTATCCCGCTCGTCATGGGATTCGGTTGTAATGTTCCGGCTATTATGGCCACCCGAATGCTTGAAAACAAACGTGACAGGATTCTCACCATGATGATTATCCCTTTCATGTCGTGCAGTGCCAGGTTACCTGTGTATATTCTTGTTGCTGGTGCGGTTTTTCCGGGACAGGCCGGGAACGTGATTTTCCTGATGTACCTGATCGGCATTTTGTTCTCGATCGTGATGGCAATGATCTTCAAAACAACACTTTTCCGGAAAAGTGAAGCCCCGTTCGTGATGGAGCTTCCTCCGTACCGTGCTCCCGGATTTCGTGTGGTGCTGAAACATATGTGGTTGAAGGGTGCGCTGTATCTGAAAAAAATGGGTGGAGTGATCCTGATCGCCTCCATCATTATCTGGGCACTTGGGTATTTTCCAAGGAACGTGGAGATGTCACGCGATTATGATCAGCTGATTGCCAGTGAAAAGGCTGAAATGGAAATGCTCAGTGCAGGTGGATTGGCCGATCCGGCTGGAACCGCACAGGAATCATCCGGCACCATTGAGAGGGGGGGAGACGAAACTGCCGCGGCGCAGGAAAAGGCCCAGCATGAGTTGAAGGAGGTTGAGACTGCCACGGAGATTGCACCAGGCCAGGAAGCAACAGCAGATAATGCGACATTGGAACTATTGCAGCAGAAGCAGGAAGAGATCCGTGCACTTGAGGTCGCACGGGCGAATGAGCAGCAAGCCGGTTCATTCATCGGGATGCTTGGCCATGCCATTGAACCGGTGATCAAGCCCCTTGGATTCGATTGGAAGATGGGGGTAAGCCTGCTGGCAGGATTTGCTGCCAAAGAGGTAGTGGTGAGTACCATGGGCGTATTGTACCAGGTGAGCGAAAGCGAGGAAAATACGGTTTCGCTCCAGGAAAAGTTAAGGAACCAGGAATATACAGAAGGTGAACGAAAGGGACAAAAGGTCTACAATCCACTGTCAGGATTCAGCTTTTTGATATTTGTCTTGTTGTACTTACCCTGTGTTTCTGTCATTGCAACTGTGGGCCGTGAATCGGGCAGTTGGAAATGGTCGGCTTTCGTGGTTTTCTACACCACATTCCTGGCATGGTTTGCAAGTTTTTGTGTTTATCAAATAGGTTCTCTAATTTAGCGGACCGTTTTTTTCGACGAACAGACAATACAGAAGATGAAAATATTAAAAAGATTATCCTTCCTGATTGGCATGCCCTTTACCGGTATTTTATTGATGATCATGATCATAGCTATGGCCCTTGCGACTTTCGTTGAAAGCGGCCAGGGAACAAATGCTGCATGGGCACTCATCTATGATGCGTGGTGGTTTGAACTGCTTTTTGTCCTGGTGCTGGTCAACCTGGTGGGAAATGTGATTAAAATGAAACTCTACCGGCGTTCAAAACTGGTTGTATTCATATTTCATATTGCTTTTGCATTGATCATCATCGGGGGAGGGATTTCACGTTATTTTGCAGTTGAGGGTATGATGCATATTCGTGAAGGATCTATGTCGGGAACATTGATCAGTGATGATACCTACATGAACATCTCGGTGAAAGATCCGGAGCATGAGCTTACAGAAATCGAAAAGGTCCGTTTGTCAGTGCTTACACCCGGAAAGTTCAGGTGGAAAGGAGAACTGAATGGTAAAAAGATCAGGATCAGGTCTGTGGATTACCTGAAAAATGCTGTGGCGCAGTATGTGGGAGCACCTGGCGGGGAGCCCTATGTGCAAATGGTCATGCTTGTCGGGCAGCAGATCAATGTAGGACTCACCAGTGGGGAAGAGGCAGCCTACCCTGGGATTACACTAAGCTTCAACAAGCCCGGGAGCGGTTCAGACCTGCAGCTTGTATCGAGGGGAGAAGAATTGTTCGCCATTTCTGAATACCCGGTGGCGATCACTGCCATGGGAGGTGCTGAGATGCAAAATTTTGCTGCAGGGGAGGAGATCCCGTTGGAGCAACAAAAATTGTACGCGGTCAACAATGTCCGTTTTGCCTTGCAGCGGTTCATTCCATCAGCAAAAATGAAATTTGTTGATTCCGGGTCTTCCGGACAATCGACTGGAATGGATGTGGCCAGGCTTGAGGTAACACTGGACGGTATGAAATCGGAGTTGTATGTGCCCGGGCACTCCAATATGGAAGGGGAGCCGGCTTCCATTACCATGGGGTCCACTACGATCTCCTGTGCATATGGATCCCAGGAAATACAATTACCTTTTGTGCTGCGGCTAGCGGATTTTCGAATTGATCGTTACCCCGGATCCAACAGCCCTTCCTCTTTTGAAAGTGATGTGGTGCTTATTGACGTGGAAAAGGATATCAAAGAAGAGCATAACATATACATGAACAATGTGCTGAAGCACCGATTCTATCGATTCTATCAATCGTCCTATGACCAGGACGAGCAGGGCACGATCCTCTCTGTGAAGCGGGATGTCACCGGGACAACCATTACCTATATTGGCTATTTCCTGATGATCCTGGGAATGGTACTGGCTCTTTTTACGCGCGGAACACGCTTTTCTGCGCTTTCACGCTCCACTGCAGGCAAAGCTACCCGGGTAGCACTGGTCATGTTGATCATGCTTATGGCAGGCTCTTTTGCGCATGCACAGCATTATCCTGTTCCTTCGAAAGAGGATGCTGCTGCATTCGGAAGGATTTGGGTACAGGGGAAAGAGGGCCGTTTTAAGCCCATCAACACACTTTCCAATGAGGTCATGAGAAAGGTGGTGAAGGAATCGCATTTTGACGGACATACGGCCGACCAGGTTATGCTGGGAATGATCACCTTTCCCGATGATTGGAAGCAAGCCCCGATCTTCGAGGTGGATCATCCCGAGTTGCACGAAATGATCGGGTTCAAAGGAGCATTGGTAAGCTTCAATGATTTTATTGTGGATGGGCGTTATGTGCTGTCCCGGCTGGTGAACGATGCTTATAAGAAAAGGGTCCAGGACCGGACAGACCTGGACAAGGAGGTGATGAAGCTTGACGAGAAGATCAATGTGTTCTATATGGTACAGACAGGTGCCCTGCTCAGGATCTTTCCGGATCCGGACGCAGAAGATGGCAAGTGGCACGCAGTTTCGGAGCTGCTGAACCAGGATCATACCGTGACTGATACACTTGGCCAGGTCTTCCTGTTATATACACGTTCGCTGCGTGAGGGAGACAGCCAGATGGCTGGGCAAATTCTAGATTTTATAGAGCAATACCAGGAAGAAAACAGCAGGCATCATCTAGATGAAGGGATCAAAAAAGCGGAAATCATTTATAATAAGGTCAGGCTTTTTAACCGGCTGATCGGCTTTTACGGGATTTTTGGTTTCCTGATGCTTGCCCTCCAGTTTTTCAGGATCTTTCGACCGGGAAAGTGGGTGGAGTATTTGTTCAGGATAGGGGTGATCCACCTTGTCGCTGCATTCGTCATGCATACTGCATTCTTCGGTTTACGTTGGTATGTTAGCGGTCATGCGCCCCTCAGTAACGGTTATGAATCCATGATCTTCGTCTCCTGGATTTCTTTGTTGGCCGGTCTTCTTTTCGTACGCAGAACAGGATTTGCCCTTGCGTTAACGGCCATTCTTTCCATGCTTTCCCTGCTTGTGGCACATATGAGCTGGATGAATCCCGATATTACCAACCTGGTCCCGGTATTGAAATCCCCCTGGCTGACTATTCACGTGACCGTGATCATGGCAGGATATGGATTCCTGGGGATGAGTATGTTGATGGGTTTGATCAACCTGGTCTTTTTTTCAATACTGAACAGAAGGAACAGGGCCAGGATCAAGGGTGTGCTGGAGCAGGTAACCAAGGTGAACCATTTATCGGTGATCATCGGACTTTATTTTCTCACCATCGGGACTTTCCTCGGAGGCG
>CAZPTO010000136.1:0-8344 GCA_964589155.1 uncultured Bacteroidaceae bacterium
TTGGTGATCGAACAGGTATTTTTTGATCATTTCAGCTTCAAAGAGCTGATTGGTCGTGTATACAAGTACTTTGTCAACTGTCATTCCCCACTTTTTTTCGTAGCGCTTTTAGATCCTGTTTTCTTTTCTTTCCCGGAGGTGGTATTGTCATTTCCCCTGGCCTTCGCATTCACCGGTTTTTTACTTTTCTTTTTTTCCGGTGCTTCTTTTTCTTCCTGTGCAGTGGATGCGACTGCGCCTTCCTTTTTTCCATCCGCCCCTGTCCCTTCCTTCTTGTCCGTTGCTTCTTTGTCCGCTGCTTCTTTGTCATCCTTTTCTTCGGAAGTTTCTTGCTGTTTCTTGGGGATGATTTTTTTCTGTTTCTCCCTGGCTTTTTCAACAGATTTCTGTTTTTCCTCTTCCTCTTCTGTTTTCCAGGGGCGTTTCCCAAAGATCTCTTCCAGGTCATCACTGAAGATTACTTCTGATTCGAGCAGTCGCTCGGCAAGCTTGGAGAGTTTTGCTTTGTTCTTGCTGAGGATATTTTTGGCGCGCTGGTATTGTGCGTCCACCACAGCCTTGACCTCGTCATCGATCAACTCTGCTGTTTTTTCGCTATACGGTTTGCTGAATGAATACTCACTCTGTCCTGAGGAATCAAAATAGCTGCGATTCCCGATCTTTTCACTCATCCCGAAATAGGAGATCATCGCATAGGCTTGCTTGGTTACCCTTTCCAGGTCGTTGAGTGCGCCGGTGGAAATCTTCCCAAAGACAAGGTCTTCAGCAGCCCTTCCTCCCAGTGTGGCACACATTTCATCAAGCATTTGTTCGGTGGTAGTGATCTGTCGCTCCTCGGGGAGGTACCATGCAGCACCCAGCGCTCTTCCGCGCGGTATAATTGTGACTTTTACAAGGGGATTGGCATGTTCCAGCAACCAGCTGGTGGTAGCATGGCCCGCCTCATGAAAGGCAATGGCTCTTTTTTCATCTTTCTTGATGATC
Source organism: uncultured Bacteroidaceae bacterium (assembly GCA_964589155.1). Lineage (GTDB taxonomy): Bacteria > Bacteroidota > Bacteroidia > Bacteroidales > M55B112. Next base: position 985 of record CAZPTO010000136.1, read on the forward strand.
TTGTTCTTTTTTTCCAGTCCGCCGATGATCCGATCGACGGCATCCAGGAAGTCCTGTTTCTCAACGGCAGTTTTGTCCACACGGGCAGCGATCAGGGCAGCTTCATTACATACATTTGCAATGTCGGCACCTGAAAATCCGGGGGTTTGTTTTGCAAGGAACTCCAGGTCTACATTCTTGCCCAGTTTCAGTGGCTTGACATGTACATTGAAAATATCTTTCCGTTCATTTAGATCGGGCAGTTCAACATGGATTTGACGGTCGAATCTGCCTGCACGCATCAGCGCTTTATCAAGCATATCTGCACGGTTTGTTGCAGCAAGAATGATCACACCGGTATCGGAACTGAACCCGTCCATTTCCGTAAGCAGTTGATTGAGCGTGTTCTCACGTTCGTCATTAGATCCCATATTGGGATTCCTTCCACGCGCGCGGCCCACTGCGTCGATCTCATCGATAAATACAATACACGGTGCTTTTTCCTTTGCCTGTTTGAAGAGGTCCCTGACACGCGATGCGCCGACTCCGACAAACATCTCCACGAAATCGGAACCCGACATGGAGAAGAAAGGCACATTGGCTTCTCCTGCCACTGCTTTTGCGAGCAGTGTCTTGCCGGTTCCGGGAGGTCCAACCAGCAGTGCACCCTTGGGAATTTTCCCTCCAAGGTTGGTATATTTCTTCGGATTCTTCAGGAATTCTACGATCTCACGTATCTCCACCTTGGCCTCTTCCAATCCTGCCACATCCGAAAAGTCAACCTTCACATTGGTGTCCTTATCAAATATCTGGGCGCGTGATTTACCGACATTGAAGATATTGTTGGCGCCACCCGGTCCGCCACCGGCGCCACCGCCACTCATTCGCCTCAGCATAAATATCCATATGCCCAGGATCAGCAGGAATGGAAGGATCCACAGGAGCATTTCCCCGAGGACATTTTTCCTCGTTACAGTGGTGTACTGCGGGGTTTTTTCAGGCGGAAGTTCGTCGAGTACATCATTCAGTTGCTGTCCGAATACATCCGGAAATACGATCGTAAAATAGTATTGTGGAAGATTCTGCCCTAACATGGAATTGCTTCTTTTTTCGCTCACTTCTGCATACTTTGCATCCGAGAGTCTTTCAGGCTTGATGTAGATTTCCACTTTTTCCTTGTTGACGATCACGAATTTTTCCACATCTCCTGACCGCAACATTTCGAAGAATGAATTCGGTTCGGTCTCGACCATGCTGCCGGTATTGTTCAGGAATTGCATCCCGATCAGGGCAAGCAATACGATGCCAATGATCCAATAGGTGTTGAATTTAGGCTTATTGCCTGGTTTATTTGGTCCACCGGGAGTCCCGGGTCTGTTCATTTTATCTGCCATTTCTTAAATAAGTTACAAATCATCTTTTATTCTGTCCAGCACTCCGTCGGCCCACAAATCTTCAAGGTTGTAAAACTTTCTTTGCTCTCCCAGGAAGATATGTACCACAATATCCGAATAATCCATTAAAACCCACAATGAATTATTCATTCCTTCAACATGATGCGCAGCAGTTTTCAATTCCTTCTTTACTTTCCTGTGCACTGAGTCGGATAGGGCATCCACCTGGGTGGTAGAATCTCCCTGGCAAATCACAAAATGGTCACATATTGCATTTCCAACTTTCCGGAGGTCAATCGTAACGATATCTTTTCCCTTTTTTTCCTTCAGCGCTTCGAGGATTACCTCTAGCTTCTCATCTGTCCTGGCTTCTTCGGTTTCTGTCATTCAGAATATTCAAGTCAATTACGGTTTTGTACTTTCACGTTCCGATACAAATTTATGTGTTAATTATAACCTAAATTAGCACCGAAAGTTTATTTATCTGTTAAAGGTCAAAAACTATACCATGAAGCATAACCCTTTAATATATCGTGAGATTGACTCAACGAATGCCGAAGTATCGCGTTTGTTGCGTACGGGGAGGCTTCCGGAAGGGCTGGTCATTACCGCTGATTATCAGAGCGGTGGAAGGGGCCGGGGGGGGAATGCCTGGGTAAGTGATCCTGGTAAAAACATTTTAATGAGTTGGTTGGTATATCCTGCATTTTTGTCAGTTTCAGATCAATTTCTACTGTCAAAAGCTGTATCTGTCGCAATCACCGATTTCCTGTCAGGTTATTCCCTGGATGCCAGGATCAAGTGGCCCAACGATATTTTGTGCAGCGGTGAAAAGATTTGCGGCATCCTGATTGAGAACAGCGTTTTGGGGATGCAACTCAGGCACAGCATTGTCGGGGTCGGATTGAATGTACACCAGGAGATATTTCCTGATTTTCCATGGAAGGCCACAAGTATGCGGCTGCAAACCGGCATTTCTGATGCTACGGACGTGCTGGCCGATCAGTTGACCAAATCCCTGCAGGCACGGTATGATCAGCTGGCAGAAAACGGATCATGTTCGATGAACCGGGCATACCTGCAGCGGCTGTACAGAAGGGATGAACGGTCGGAATTTACAGACGGGAATTCGCGTTTTACAGGCGTGATCAGGGGAGTGGATGAACTCGGCCAGATTCAAATAGAATCCGGATTCTCGACCAGGAGTTATGGGTTTCACGAAATCACGATGATCTATTGATCCGGCATACTGAATTTTTCGATCTCATCCACCAGGGAATCGACAAAATTCTTCAGATGTGATTTGACCATGGACAACATCACTTTATTGAGTAGCGGTTCGATCGTGATGCGTATCGCGGTGTCATTCGCATCTACTTCCTTCAGCTGTACCCATAAGTTGAAGTTGTATTGGGATACGGACGGATCACTGCTGATCTTCACAAGTTTGCCTTTCTCTTTATCTACGATGGAAAGGGCCACTTTCCCCAGCAGGTCCATCCTGAAGCTGCAGTGATCAGCATCGGCTTTCCAGTCAGAGACCTTATCCTGTGGAATGAAATTGTTGAAATTTCGAAAATCTTCAATAAAACTATATAATTCAATGGCAGGATATTCTTTCCTGCCGGTTCTGCTTTCAATTCTCATTTTTGTATGACTTTATTATGATTCGGCGGTCCAGTTTGCCGGATCCATTCTCCATTTCTTTAACAGGGGTACCTGTGCTTCCGTAATAAATTCGCTTTCCAGCGCCTGTGAGAGCAAGCTGTCATAGTCGGTAAGTGTTCTGACTTCCAGTGCGTGTTCAGCAAACCTTTCTTCAGAGATCCTGAAGCCGTAGGTGAATGTTGCGACCATTCCGGTGACAATACATCCGGCGTTACGGAGTGCTTCCACCGCCATAAGTGAGCTTCCCCCGGTGGAGATCAGGTCTTCAATGACAAGCACCTTCTGACCGGCAGTATAGTGCCCTTCAATGAGGTTTTGCATTCCATGGTCTTTGGCGCTGCTGCGAATATAGATAAAGGGAAGTCTGAGCACCTCGGCAACCAGGGCTCCCTGTGCAATGGCACCGGTGGCAACTCCGGCAATCACATCCGGAAGCTCAAAAAAGTCATGAATACATGCTACATATGCATCTCTTATGGTCGTCCTGATATCCGGGTAGGAAAGTGTTTTCCGGTTGTCGCAATATATGGGTGATTTCCAACCTGATGCCCATGTAAAGGGACTTGCAGGTTCTAATTTTATTGCTTTACTTTGCAGCAGTAATTCTGCAATGTGGCTATTGGTTCTCATCATTGACAAATGTATAAAGTTTTTTTCAAGGACAGAACGGTTTATTTTGGGGATGATTTTTCAAAGGTTTTTGGAAGAAATAACGGCTTGTTTTACAAGTTCAATAACCTCCAGGAACTTACAGAACTGATACACGTTTTCAATGAGCTGACGAAGATCGATAAGCTCTTTATTTTTCACGATGACATTCTCACACTCTTTGATGAATTCAAGGCATGTTTCACTTATATTGAAGCGGCCGGTGGTGTTGTGATCAGGCCTGATGGCAAGTTTTTGGTCATGCAACGGGATGGAATCTGGGACCTTCCGAAGGGCAAGCTTGATCCTGATGAAACCAGCGAAAAGGCTGCCTTGCGGGAAGTAGAAGAGGAAACCGGCCTGGATCAGCTGGAGATCATTCAGCCGATTCTTTCCACTTTCCATACGTACCAGGTCACGAAAGACATGAACCTGAAGAAGACCAAGTGGTACGAAATGAAATATACAGGAAACAAAACGCCCGTACCGCAGGCGGAAGAGAATATCACTGAGATCGTATGGGTTGAGCCCGGGAAAACAGATTTTATCCGGAAGAACACGTATCCCAGTGTGCTGGATGTTTTATATATCAGAGATCTCCTCTAGATCTCATTATTCTGAATAACTGCGTCTCCAGTCCTTCGGTAGCCAGTGCAGCGGGTGATTGCACCAGGATGCCCTCCCTGTCAAGCAGGAAGCTGGCCGGGAATGCCCGCACATTATAGTTGCGCAGAAGCGCTTCATCATTGCCATAAAACAGTGCGGTCCAGTCATAATCGTTTCGCGCCATAAAATCCCTCATGGTCCCTGGTTCTTCTGTCACCATCACCGTAACCACTTCGAAGTATTCCCGGTGCACATCATACATGGCTTTCAGAAATGGGAATTCCTTCAGGCAGCTGTAATTATCCGGTGTGCAAAAGTTCAGGTATACGTATTTCCCCCTGAAGTCATCTATGGTACGCACCTGGTTATCCTGGTCTGCCAGGCTGAATTCAGGAGGACGTTCACCAATCTTCAGCCGGGTCAGGTATGCTTTTACGTCGTGGGCGTAAGCAGCGTATTCCGGCAACTCCGGATCTTCAATGATTTTGTCAAGCAGCATCAGCAGGGCGTCTCCATAGAAATAATCCCGTGCGTAAATGTCAAAGATCTCTTTGATGATGATCAATTCCGCAATTTTCCTGTCAGGAACGGCAGGATGCTTCATCATGGTATCTTCCAGGGCCTTGAGATCCTGTTTCCGGTTGATGAGATGATTGACACTTTTGCCATTTTCTGTCCTTGAGAAATAGAAGAGGAATTCAGCATACATTTCACTGAAAAGCTCCATGTAAGCAGGGTTTTCAGTGAGCGGGATCCCAGGGGAAAGATATTTTTCCTGCAGCAGTGCCAATCCAACGTCCCTGCTGTTGATTTTCACAATGCCATAACGGAATTTCCGGTACTCCCTGAAATAAGAGGATGTGTCATGCTCATATCCCTGTTCAATCACTTGAATGGCCGAATCCGAATCGTACTCGCGGTGGAGTCTTTTTGCCTCCAGCATCTCCCGGTTGATCGAGGAAATCAGGGTATCGAACCTGAATATACGGGAGTTGATATCGTTTTTGGCAGAGGTAACCGCCGGTTCATTAATGCTGAATTCACTGGAAACCTGTATATGGATGATCAGCGGTTTGAAGAATGGATTTCGGATATCCTGTTCCGTTTTTCTTGTTTTCCGGGGCAGTGCGATCTCGTAGCCTTTTCCGGGTTCGACCAGCATGGTGAGGCGGTAGATCCCGGTATTGATGAAGAACCATTGCGGACCATCACAGTTGAGCTGATGATCGAATGTTCCGTCTGGTTCGATATGCATGGTATCAAGGATCACTGAATGACCGGTGACCGGATTACTGATTTTGCGAACGACCAGGTATTCGCCGGCAAACTGCGGTGCTATTCCTTTCAGGATTGCATGCTGCGAGGCTGCATCCTGGCAGGCAAGCAGCGCGAGCAGGAATACCAGAGCGCGGAAAAGATGCATGTCAGAGGTATTTTTTGATGTCGATCCCCTCCGGAAGGAACTGGGACGCATCCCCGCCATTCCGAATGATATCGCGAATAATCGTTGAATTCACAGGGGTATGTTCGGGGCTGGTAAGCAGGAAAACAGATTCCACACCTGGCAGCATTTTTTTATTGATCTGTGCAATGGCACGTTCATATTCAAAGTCGGCGGCGGTGCGGATTCCCCGCAGCATGTAATTTGCGTTCACTTTCCTGCAAAAATCCACCGTAAGACCTTCGAAAGAGGCACATGATACCTTTTCATCCTCCTGAAACACCTCGTTGATCATTTCCACCCGTGATGCAGCACTCATCAGCGGTTGCTTTCCTGAATGCACACCCACGGCCACAATGATTTTGTCGAAAAGGCTGAGGGATCTTCTGACGATGGATTCATGACCTACGGTAAAGGGATCAAATGACCCGGGAAATATTGCGATCTTTTCCATATTCCAGCTGTATTTCTTTTTAAAACTTAAAAATAGTGTTTTTATGGTGCTATTTGATCTCTTTTTCCTTATTTGAGCTAACAAACAGGATGTTTCCCAGGTCGTCGTACCCCGTGAAGAGCTTGCTGCCTGCAGTTTTGATTTTCTCTCCCCTGAACCCCAGGATGGTCAGATCGGCATCCACGGAGGTTTTCGATATGGTTTCCTTTACGTTGTTGGTCTCCCGGTTCATGGGAATCAGGTTAATGTTTTTGAAAGAAATCGGCAACCTTCCGGTACGGATCAATTCCTTGATCTGGTCTCTTTTCCGCTCCATTTCGGACGCATCATAGATGGCAAATATTTTGATGATTCCCTTCTTCCAATCGGGATGCCCGAGCGTAATATATCCCAGCAGGATCATCAGGTTGGCATTTTCATAATCAGAGGGAGTGATCCAGATATGGATTTGCCTGTGGTAACCAAAGCCCTTGTAGGAAGTGCTCAGAACGCAGATATCAAAACCTGTGGCCCGCAGGATATCATGTGTATTCAGCGCATCCTCAAGTGATTCCGGCTGGTTCTGGGAGAACTCAAACAGGATCATATTGTTCCCTTTGCCCGAAATGCCCGATAGTTGTATAACCTGTGCAATGGCGGAGGTGTACGACGGACTGATGATGGTATCGAGGTACACCCTGTTCTTTGTCCCGGTGGCAAGCTGCAATAGTTTATTCAGCACCACCTTGGAATCCCTGTTGGTCTTTTCAGTGAGAAATCCTTTGATATAATGAATATAGGTGCCGAACCCATATTTATAGGAGATCCACCTGAGCATGTCGAAAGCGCTCCTGCGCAGGAAGGTATCTTCAGAAATACAGATGGTAAAAGGTCGCCAGTGCGTATCAAGGTCTTCCTTGTCTGCGCGCTGGGCCAGCAGTTGCAGCTGCCTGCTGAGTTGGAAGATGACTCCCCTGAACAGGTTTTCAATTCCTTTTTCCCTGGATTGATAGGATGCGACCATGATATAGATCAGCACCATAATCACTAATGAGAGCAGGGCATACGGGGCATTCATCTTGAACATTAACCAGAATGAAGCCACTGCCCCAACCAGGCTGATGTACCAGCGGGAGCGGAAGGTAGGACGGTAGGAGGGATCGGCGGCAAAATGTTCGAGCAGCGAGATGG
>CAZPTO010000137.1:0-8340 GCA_964589155.1 uncultured Bacteroidaceae bacterium
TTTCCGGAACACCTGCTGCATATCCATGTATGGCTTTTACTTCAGCATCCCTTACACCAACAATATGGGTCCAGCTATAGGGTAACACATAACTTATATCATCGATTGCTACCACGCTCTGTTTATTATCGTCATCAATGGAAATTCGCAATGAATTACCGCTTGTTTCGATCCCGAACCACCTTCCTGTGGTTCCAGGATCATCATCACTGACAGCTGATCCCTTATTAAACAGAACCATGGAAGTCTCAGGCAGATTCTGTGTATATAGCCATGCGAAAATCAAAATGCAATCCTTCCGGATCTGAACCAATATCCGTATAATTTCCCGGGCGGGGATTCCTGCCCGGGTTGTGGGCATACAGGTTGTGGTGATAGGTTTTTTCATCACCATAATCGCCCCTGACAAGTGATCCGTAGCCATGGTTTTCAAAGGTCAGCGCTTCGCTGATAATACACCACTGTACGGTGACCTTGTTTGAATTTGGCTGGCATGGGCATGGGTCTGCGCCTGGATCCCCAGGGATGCAACCATTCATTTAATATCAATGCAGGAATGTGATCTTCCACACCCCGCGGAAATCATTCAGTGCATAGCCGGTAGCCAGGTCATTGGGATAAAGCTCCCTGATAACATTCATGGTCTCACTGGCTATTTGTGTTGCCGGGTCCCCGTGACACAACAGGCAGGTACCTGATCCGATCATAATGGGTTGGTAATACTCCACCTCATCACCAACAATATGCACTGTTGGCGCGAGGTCTTCACCTTTATTGTGCAACATCTCGTAAGATTTCAACTGTTGCTTTTCTGTTTTGGTAACCGGTTGATCAGCAGGATTCCGGTACTGCGTGGATAATCGTTGAATCGTACAGTTATTCAGAGCAGACAAGCTGTCCTTCAGCTCCAGGGCTTCAAGATTGCAATAGTCAACAGCATAGGCAGGTCCCCCGCTGGCCATTGCACCCTGGACAGCTTTCAGCAGCGCTTCCTGGGTAAGGCTGGCGACCTCGCTGCCCTTTTTCAAATACTTTTGCTTCACTGCCTGTTCCTGTTGCGCTACCAATTTCTCAGGGGCTGTTGATTCGCCCGGGGTTGCAGTATCCTGATTTCCGGTTTTATCCGCGTTTCTCCCGCATGAGGCGAAAATCACTGCCACGATAAAGTAGATGGTTAGTTTTTTCATAATCAACAATATTCTACAAAGAATAACCTTCGCGGTAAGCTCTGTGAAAGAACTTTTCCGCCTCAGGATCATTTACGAAGTATTGTTTTGCCGGATCCCATTGAACCGGTCTCCCGAGTTCGTGGGCAATATTTCCAAGGACACAGGTAGTTACGGTCCGGGTTCCGGTTTCTACATTTGCCACGGGCTCCTCCCTGGATTTTACACAATCAATAAAGTTCTGCAGGTGGCCGGTGGCTGATTCAAACTTAAGGCCTTCATTGGCATCCTCAGCTGCTCCTGGCATCAGGGATTCGTCGGAAGTAATGATACCGCCGCGCCAGACAGATACCCATGCATCAGTCCCGATAAACTTCACCCCCTTGCCTTCCCGCTCAGGAAATGGCTGGTTGGTCATGACCACACCGTTGTCATATTCAAAGGCCAGGAATTCATTGCCCTCAACTCCTGGTGGAACAACCCTGGTGGGACCTCCATTACTTTTTCCCAGACCCCATTGACCTATGTCAAAATTATGGGCACCCCAATCGCACATATATCCACCTCCGGTTTCCTTGTAATAGCGCCATTTCGCCCAGAAAGATTCATTTTCAGGCGGATCAAGAGATATGGGAGGATTGAGCCCGGGATTATAATGGACATAGGGCATGGGGCCTAACCATGCATCCCAGTCAAGATCAGCAGGGATGGGTTCTTCAGGAAGATCGTAGGGCGAAGGTGGAGGTCCGACTGAAGCATACACCTTTTCAAGTGTTCCAAGTTGGCCTGTCTGGGCAAGTTTGACAGCATGCCTGAAATTATGATCAGAACGCTGCTGACTTCCCACAGCCAGGACTACATTATTGTCTCTTACCGCTTTCACAATTTCCAGTCCTTCCTTTATTGTAAATGTAACGGGTTTCTCAAGATAGATATCTTTGCCGGCGTTGCAAGCTGCAATGGTCTGGATCGCATGCCAGTGATCAGGTGTCGCGATCACCACGGCATCGATATCCTTCCTTTCAAGTATTTCATTGTAATCGGCATAGGTCTGTACCTTCACCTTTTCTTCCCTTTCCTGGTAAAAATCTTTCATGGCCTTTTCAAAGCGTTGTCTTTTAATGGCATATACATCCGCCCCGGCAACTACCTGGACACCCTGGATGCGTGCGAATCCACGCATAAGGTTCATCGCCTGTTGTCCAAGTCCAATAATACCGATTCGAATCATGTCGTTGGCTCCAACGTTCTGGCAACTTTGCATTGCAGGAAGAATTGCCACACCGGTTGCTCCAATAAGGGTGTGCTTGATAAATCTGCGTCTTGAAGTGCTTTTCATCTTTTGTATGGTTTAGGTTGCTGATTACTGAAAGCTTAAATATAGTTCATATTTTTCTGAATCTCATCTTCAACAAGGTGTTATCCCGGCATTTCATCGGATCATTTATCACATTTAACGATTTCGCGAGATTCTCCAACAAAGCTTATATCAATATTTCCTGAACACTTTGACTTTGTCAATTGAAATTTCACCGTCTTCACCCATCATTCGAGGAAACGGTCCCAATGCATTTTCACCCATTCTGGCGCATAATCCGACCGTCTGTTTTTCCGGCTTCCAAAACCACAAAATGACAAGTCGAACATTGTTTTTATGCGCATTTCCCAAGTGGCCCTCAATGAGCGTATAGTCAAACTCACCTTCCACTTGTTCAAACGGTTGTCAGCTGATGGGCAAGAGTGCCTTTTTTAGAATTATTGAAAAGATAACACAGATTCATTGCCAACACATGTCATTAGTTGTATATTAACAGATTATTAAAACATTAAAAATTATATATGGATAATCAGGAGTTCAATGTAGATGAAATACAACAATTCATAAAAAAGTATTACAAGACAGCAATTTTTTTAATTGTGCTTTTAATTGTTGGAGTTGGGTCTTTCTTCCAGATCGGGACGGAAGAAGAGGGTGTGGTAACGCGGTTCGGAAAACATGTCCGGACGGTTGTGCCCGGATTGAAAATGAAAATACCCTTTGTGGAAAAAGTTTACAAAGTGCCGGTGGAAAGGCAAAAAAAGCAGGAATTTGGTTTTCGTACAGAGCAGGCCGGAATCAGGACCCAATACAGCCGTACGGGTTCTGTTACAGAAGATGAAGCGATCATGCTGACAGGTGATTTGAATCTTGCCAATGTGCAGTGGGTGGTGCAATACCGTGTAAGCGATCCATACAATTACCTGTTCAAGGTACGCAATCCCGACAATACCCTGCGGGATCTTTCCGAAGCTGTAACACGACAGATTGTCGGCGACAGGACCGTTAACGAAGTTTTAACCGTTGGAAGGGCGGAAATTGCCAGCGAAGTAAAAGTCCTGTTACAGGAAATGGCCAGGGAATATTCACTGGGAATTGAAATCGCCCAGGTCGTCCTGCAGGATATCAATCCCCCCGAGTCGGTAAAACAAGCTTTTAATGCCGTAAACGAAGCCCAGCAGGAAAGAGAAACCCTGATAAACGAGGCCAAATCGGAATACAACAAGGTCATTCCAAGGGCCAGGGGGCAGGCGCAGGAAACCATCCAGAAAGCCGAGGGATACGCTACCCAGCGCGTAAACAATGCGCAGGGAGAGGTGGCAAGATTTAATGCCCTTTATGAAGAGTACATCAGGGCACCCGAAGTAACAAAAAGAAGAATCTATCTTGAAACGTTACAGGAAGTGTTGCCCAAACTCGGAGACAAAATCATCACTTCAGAAGATGGCAACAACATGATTCCTTTGCTTAAAAAGGAACTTAATTAAACAACATAACATCCATTTTTTAATCGATCGAAAATGAATATAAAAAATAAAATAGCACTTATTGTAGCAATTATTATTGGTGGCATCATCGTATTATCGCAAAGTATTTACGTTGTGAATGAAACGCAACAGGTTGTGATAACTCAGTTCGGCAAACCAATTGGTGACGCCGTAACCGAGCCCGGGTTGAAAATTAAAACTCCTTTTGTTCAGAAAGCGAATTTTTTCGAAAAACGTTATATGGAATGGGACGGCGATCCCAACCAAATTCCGACAAAAGAGAAAAAATTTATTTTTGTTGACAGCTATGCCCGTTGGCATATAACCGATCCACTTCAGTTTTATAAACGCCTCACCAACGAGCGGGGTGCACAGAGCAGGCTCGACGATATCATCGATGGTGAAACGCGCGACCAGGTAGCCAGTCACAGCCTGGAAGAAGTTGTTCGGAACACTAACCGGGAGGCCGACACAACCGCTAAAATAAGTGTAATGATCGAAGATTCGCTTGCCCGGATTGATGTGGGCCGAAAAAGAATCCAGAATATTATCCAGGAAAAAGCGAATGAGGAGACCCGAGACCTTGGTATCGAAATACTTGATTTCCGGTTTAAACGGATCAATTATGTTGAGGATGTCAGGGAACGGGTATACGACCGCATGAAGAGCGAGCGGATCCGTATTGCCGACAAATTCAGATCAGAAGGTGAAGGCGAAGCCTCAAGGATTAACGGTGAGAAAGAACGCGAATTGAGCCAGATACAGTCGGAAGCATATAAAGAAGCTGAAACAATTAAAGGAAAAGCTGACGCTGAAGCTGCCCGCATTTATGCCGGTGCCTACAACAGATCAAGCAGATCAATAGAACTATACAGCTTTATAAAAAGCATGGAAACGTTTCAGAATACATTCGACACTACTACCACGGTGATCCTTTCAACAGACAGCGATCTCTACAAATACCTGGAAAGCATGGAATAAAACCAGCCTCAAAAGAGAAATCATGTAAGGATAAATAATATTTTTATATATTTGCAACAATGTTGCAAATAAAACACAATTGCATTGATGGATCCTGTTTCAATTCTTCGTCAACATGATCTTCTGAGGACTTCCTGCAGGGAAGGTATTATCGAAGTTATGCTGGCTGCCGGAAAGCCATTGACCGAGCAGGAAATCAAGGATGGATTGCATGGGAATTATGATCGAAGTACATTTTACCGGTCGTTCCGGGTATTGGAAGACAAGGGTATCATTCATAAAATCATAGTTAATCTTCAGGTAGTGACCTATGCCCTCAATCCGGCCCTCTCGGACCGAAAGAATCATGCGCATTTTTATTGTGAGCGCTGTAATAGAGTAACATGCCTTGAAGAACACATTGTTTCAAATCCTGTATTACCCCCAGGATATAGGGCAGAGAATACGGAAATGATCATCCGGGGCCACTGTGTTGAATGCAGGGAGTTAAACAGCTAATAATTTGAATTATTTTTTGTTGAAGAAATTGCTACTCATGTGGACAGGCATTTTCATTTGCCTGATATCTTCATACAACCAGAAACCATATACCATCACAGGTATTGTAACTGATGAGGAAGGAATTCCGTTGCCGGGTGCTTCCATTTTGATCTCCCCGGGTTACCAGGGAGTTGTTACCAGGGAAGACGGAAGATACAGCATTGCTGGTATTCAACCCGGAGCCTACCTTCTTACCGTTTCTTTTCTTGGTTATGAACGGCATACAGACAGCCTGAATATTGGGGGTAATTATATCCTGAATATCCGGCTGGAACCCTTCCTGCAAAGCCTTGAGGAGGTTGCGATCATTGGTGAATATGCGCTTATCAGAAGCAAAGAGGAACCCCTGAACCTGGAACTGGTGAATGATGAATTCCTGAAACAGAACTTTGGAGGCAGCTTGATGAAATCGCTGGACCGTTTACCCGGAGTTGATGCCTTCGGCATAGGTGCTGGTCAGTCCAAACCGGTGATTCGGGGATTGGGTTTCAATCGTGTAGTCATAGTAGAGAATGGGGTCAAACATGAAGGGCAGCAATGGGGGAGCGATCATGGCCTGGAAGTAGATCAATATGCCATCGACCAGGTCGAGGTAATCAAGGGACCATCATCCATGATGTACGGTTCTGATGCGATCGGTGGGGTGATCAAATTGGACCAGACCGATGTGCCGGAACCAAATTCCTGGGGAGGGACGGTGGACCTGGGCGGGAGGACCAACAATGCACTTGTGGGTGGATCTCTTGGCTTATACGTAAGGGCTGATAAGGTCTATGCTCGTTTACGGACCACCTATATAGATTATGGCGATTACAAAGTACCTGTAGACAGCGTGGACATTTATTCCTACAGGGCCCCGCTTTATAAGCGTCACCTCAGGAATACTGCCGGGAAAGAGGGGGCACTACATCTGGAAATTGCCTTTGTAAAAAATGGGTTCTCGAATCGCCTGTTTATCAGTCAACTGCAAAACAAGACCGGCTTCTTTGCCAATGCCCATGGACAGGAACCTCGCATGGTGGACAGGGATCTGCACGATCAGTCCTCTCGTGATATCCAATTTCCTTATCATCGGGTGCATCACTGGAAGGCCATTAACCGGTCTGTCTGGAGAAAAGAACGTCACACCCTTGAATCTGAACTCGGGTTTCAGCGAAATTTCAGGCAGGAATGGAGTCCATATGTAAGTCATGGCTATATGCCAGCCGTGTTTCCCGATACCCTTCCTTTTCCTTCAGACCTGGAACGTCAATTCGAAAAGTATACCTATTCAGGGAATATCCGTTCGACCTTGCATATGCGAGGGGAGTTGAAGATCATCACGGGAATTCAGGCTGAATACCAGGACAACCGGATTGATGGAAGAGGTTTCATCATCCCGGCCTTTGAGCAATTCAGCTCCGGTGCCTTCGTGGTATTGAAAAAGAAGCTCGCTGCCCACAGCCTGATCAGTACAGGGTTAAGATACGATCTGGGTCGTATTGACATAAAGGAATACCAGGATTGGTTTCCCAGTCCGGACATAAATAATACGGATACCACAATGATCTATATCCGGCGAACTGAGCCAATGGACCGGTGGTTCTCAAACCTGAGCGGGTCGATCGGTTATAACCTGAACCTTGATCACCTCAGCTTGAAGGCCAATGCCGGAAATAGCTTCCGGATGCCGCTTGCAAAAGAACTTGGAGCCAACGGTGTGAACTATCATCATTTCAGCTACGAGGTCGGTGATCCGGACCTTCAACCTGAAACCGCCTACCAGCTGGATGCGGGAGTGGAATGGCACACGCAGCGTTTTGCTGTCGGCGTCAGTCCTTTCCTAACCTATTTTTCCAACTATATCTTCTTAAATCCCAGTTACAAACACGACAGGCTATACGGAAACGGAAACCAGGTATTCAACTATACCCAGAGCAAGGTTTTTCGCTATGGGGGAGAAATACATGCACATTATCAACTGCTGAATTCATTAAAACTTGGACTGATCGGGGAATATATCTATTCTCAGCAGCTATCAGGCGAAAAAGCAGGATTTACCTTGCCCTTTTCGCCACCTCCCTCCTTGTTGTTGCACCTGAAATATCACAGGGATCAGATCTGGAAGCTAACGGAACCCTATCTCTCAATGGACCTGCGAGTGGTAGCAGCCCAGGACTTAATTGTTCCCCCTGAAGTGCCTACCCCGGGATACCGGGTCATCAACCTTGGCGCAGGAGGCAAGATCCGTATCATGGATCACTTATTATCTGTCAACTTCCAGGTACAAAACCTGTTGAACAGTAAATACTTCGATCATACCAGCTATTACAGGCTGATCAATGTGCCCGAGGCAAGTCGCAGTTTTATCGTGAATATTACAGTACCATTTTCAAATCAATTGAATAGAAAAACAAATAAATAATATACCATTAAAACAACACAATGATGAAAATCAGAACAATTATTGCCACAGTCAGCCTGTTAACTGTAATCGTATCCTGCGACAAGACAGGTGCACCGGAAATAGATTTCCACGAATTAGGTTATGAAAACTCCGGGACAGCGGAGGCAGGAGATGAATTGCACATGGATGCAGAAGTTGTTGCAGAGAACAAGATCGACCGTATAGAGGTAATAATTCATCCTCAAGGAGAGGAACATAAGAAGACCACCATGATCCTGCTCAGCGAAGGGGAATGGGAATTCGATTCGATATACACTGAATTCTCAGGCCTCAGGAATACCGGATTTCATAAGCATATTGATGTCCCGCAGAATGCTGAATCCGGGCACTATCACTTTCATTTTTCAGTAACGGATTTGGAGGGATACCAGGCTGTTTATGAAGATGAAGTAGAGATTCTTT
>CAZPTO010000138.1:0-8337 GCA_964589155.1 uncultured Bacteroidaceae bacterium
TTTTACGGTTGCGGATTAAGACGCAGCGAAAGGCTTGCACTGAATGTCCAGGATGCGATGCTAAAGGAATAGCTGGTTTTTGTAAGAAAGGGAAAGAACTACCGTCAGCGTTATGTTCCCATGGCAGAAACCGTCCGGGAAGATCTGACGGAGTATATCCGTATTGTCAGAAAAAAGCTGCTCAGCTACAGCGGAGCAAAACAGGAAGCTTTATTAATCTCCCGCCAGGCAAAACGCTTATCAGCCAACCAGCTGATCGGGAGGATCCAGCACCTGGCCAACCTTACCGGGATCGATAGCAAACCCGGGGTTCATACCCTGAGGCACTCTATTGCCACCCACCTGTTACAATCGGGAATGTCTCTGGAAGAGGTAAGTCAGTTTTTGGGACATGCCTCCCTTGAATCCACCCAGATTTATACACACATCGCAAACGAACAGGAGGGAGGGAAATGTTGAGCGAAGCGAAATCCCGACCGCTAGCGTCGGGAAGCAGGGCAGCTAGTTATATCTTCACAAATGAAGTCAACACCCAGCCGGCCGGCTTCAGATCTCTGTCAAAAGAAAAAGGGTATGCAGATGGCACGATCCGTCAGAAGTGCAACTACGTAGGATGTTTTTTGCAGTGGCTGGAGAAAGAACGGCTTGAGTGGAACCAGGTTAGGTACAATGATATGCTGAACTATATCGATCACTGCAGGCTGGAGGAAGAGAGCAAGAAGCTGGTAAATAATAAGCTTCGCAGCATAAGGAACTTTTACCAGTATCAGGAAGAGATGGACACGGAGGTACATAACCCGGCACTGCACCTGATGATCCGGGGAGAGTACCACAGGCTTCCATCGGGGAATCTGGAATACAAACCCCTGGGAAAAATATACGATAATTACAGCAAAAAGACATTAAGAGAGAAACGAAACAAGATGATTTTAGTGCTACTGATCTACCAGGGAATGACAACGGGAGAGCTTCAGCGGATGGAGCCGGGGCATGTACAACTTAAAAAAGGGAAGATCTTTATCCAGTGGACCAGGAAAACTGGCAGCAGGTACCTGTAGTTACAGCCGCATCAGATCCTGGAAATAGATGCCTGCCTGAAAAGGGTAAGGCCGGGGATATTGAAAGGGACCAGAAAGAAGCGACCGTCCAGGGAGCCTGATCACATTAACCAGGAGCTGATCAGTGAGCGGATGTTCTGTAGTATAAATGGCAGTGAAGATCTTCGCAGCACCTTGCTGCACATGTTCCGGAATATCCACCGGGAATATCCGGAGATCCGGAACGCCAAACAGATCCGCAGCAGTGTGATCACCCACTGGCTGAAGCACCACAACCTGCGGCAGGTGCAGTATATGGCCGGGCATAAGTATGTGAGTTCAACGGAGCGGTACCAAATGAATAATCTGGATAAGCTGCAGGGGCAGTTGGAGAAATATCATCCTTTGGAAAGTAAAGATCTTTAAGATCGCAATTTGCATTCTTAAAACCATCTGAATACTAAGGAGATATATTTTGGAGGTCACAATTTGTGACCTCCAACTAAGAAAGAAAAGAAGAAATAATATTTTTGTATTACATACAATCTTGACCATGAATAAGCCTGAAAAAAGTATAGCAATACCGGATGAAGTTGTTATGAGTAAGATCTATGTTATAAGAGATCAAAAGGTAATGCTTGACAGAGACCTGGCAGAATTATACGGAGTAGAAACAAAGGTGCTTAAACAGGCTGTGAAACGTAACCAAAATCGGTTCCCTACTGATTTTATGTTTGAAATGACCCCACAAGAGTTGGAACAATGGAGGAATGAATTTGCATCACCTGAAGATAAATACGTATTTTACTACGTAGATAAAAAACGCACTTATGGCACGAAGAAAAATCGAAAACAGGAACATCCGCAGTCTGACCAAAGTATCCGGGGGTACCAGTTATGGGGTTACCATCCCCATGGAGTATATCAGAAAACTTGGCTGGAGATCAAAACAGAAACTCGAGGTCAAGCTCTACCAGGATCGGATCATTATCAAGGACTGGAAGAAATAGAATGGAAGCAAAAGAAATCTTAGGGCTGACAGGTTTAGCCATTAGTATAGTTGGTACAGCATTAATCTGGATCGATAGTCAGAGAGCAATCAGTAAAATCGCTTCTCTGCTGAAAGAAGTAGCTTCAACAGTTGGGTTCTGGCAGGACAATGGAATAGAAGAGAGTAAACTCAATGACTTTGACAGAATAATCAGTAAAACATCAAAGCTAGACAAGAGAGGCTTCTTGTTGCTGATATTAGGCTTTGTTGTTCAGATACTATCCTACATCGACTTTTGCTAGGCTTTTTTGTTTAACTGAACTAACTGAAAATCTTCAATTAAAACGGTTCAGTT
Source organism: uncultured Bacteroidaceae bacterium (assembly GCA_964589155.1). Taxonomy (GTDB): domain Bacteria; phylum Bacteroidota; class Bacteroidia; order Bacteroidales; genus M55B112. The sequence continues at coordinate 2,384 of CAZPTO010000138.1, forward strand.
AAAAGAAAAAATCAGTACATTTATAATCCATGGGATGCCTGAAAACCGCATATTGGAATGAAATGGAAATCCCGATCCATCGGGATAGAGCCGAAACCAAACCTGTTCTGAGGTGCGTATGGAACGCTGAAAAACAGGGAAAAACCTGCGTAAACTGTTAGTACGATTACGGGGCGAGATACTTTGATTCTCAAATTTACCAGCCGCATGCAGTGAATCTATTGACCTGGATGTGCTGCGCTTGGCCGCCATCAATTATTTGAATAATTTGTTTGCAAATAATCCCGGAAAGACTACCTTTGCAGCCACGTTTTTTGAAAGGTTATTCATTTAAAATCAACAAGTATGCCTGTTAAAATCAGATTAGCGCGACGAGGTCGCAAGTTTTCAAAGATCTACTCGATTGTAGTTGCTGATGGCAGGGCGCCACGAGATGGTAAGTACATTGAAACATTGGGTCAGTATAATCCCAATACAAATCCTGCTACCATTATCCTGGACTTCGACCGTTCACTTGAATGGGTGCAGAAGGGCGCTCAACCTACAGATACCTGTAGGGCTATCCTCTCCTATAAAGGAGTAATGTACAAGAAGCACCTCCTTGAAGGGGTGAAAAAAGGAGCTTTTGACGAAGCTGAAGCTGAAAAGCGTTTCGAAACCTGGATGAAGGAAAAAGAAGGAAAAATCCAGGCCAAGGTGGACAAACTTCAGAATGAGTCAGAGGCACAAAAGAAAGATCGATTGGCCGCTGAAACGAAAGTCAAAGAGGAGCGTGCCCTTGAAATCGAAAAGCAACGATCCGAATTGTTAGCTGAAGAAGCTGCCGCTGAAGCCGGCGAAGCACCTGCAGATGCTGAAGAAGCAGCAGATACATCGGAAGAGGCTGCAACAGAGGCGAAGGCTGAAGCGCCTGAAGCTGAAGAAGCGAAGGAAGAAGTGAAAGAAGAGGCGAAAGCCGAGGAAGCCAAAGAGGAACCCAAGGCCGAAGCGCCGAAAGAGGAGCCCAAGGCCGAAGCGCCGAAAGAGGAGCCCAAAGCTGAGGAGAAGAAGGAAGAACCCAAGGCAGAGGAATCCAAAGAGGAGCCGAAAGCTGAAGCCGTGAAGGAAGAGAAAGCTGAGGAGAAAAAGGAAGAGGCCAAAGCAGAGGAACCCAAGGCTGAAGAGAAGAAAGAAGAAGCAAAGGAAGACCCTAAGGCGGAGGAGAAGAAGGAAGAACCCAAGGCAGAGGAATCCAAAGAGGAGCCGAAAGCTGAAGCGGTGAAGGAAGAGAAAGCTGAGGAGAAAAAGGAAGAGGCCAAAGAGGAACCTGCTGACAAGGATAAAAAAGAAGACGAGAAGAAGTAACATTTAATTCCCGAAGCATGCCTGAAGCGGGGAACCATATCGGCACCCTGGTCAAACCACACGGTTACAAAGGCGAGATGCTTTTGAAAGGGAAGCCTGAAATACTTCAGAAACTTACAGAAGGGATTCCATTGTTCATCGCTGTAGATGGACAGCGGGTCCCTTTTTTTATTGAACAGGTTGACAATGATGACCCGGCAGAAAAGGTGATCATCAAATTCGAGTTTATCGATTCCAACGATACAGCCGGGCGATATGTAGCCTGTGAGGTTTTTTCCGATCCCGAACCCTCACCCGGGAACGGAACGGAAATGCGTCTTCTCGATTTTAAAGGATTTAAATGCACAGATCGCTCCAGCGGAGCTGAACTCATCGTGACCGGTTATATTGAAAGTACAGAAAACCCGATCCTGGTGCTGGACCACCAGGGCAGTGAGGTGCTGCTTCCTGCAAATGCAGATTTTATCGTGGCAGTGAACACGGAAGCCGGGACGATTGATGCTGATTTTCCTGAGGGGCTCCTGGACCTGGAATAGGACACATTGGTCCACAGGCTCATCACTCGATTCTACGCGTGCAATGCATTGTAGTGTAAATAGTAAGCTTATTTTCTCAGGATCTCGATCTGACCGCCAGGACCCAGCTTGATGATCGATGAGGGTTTGGCTTTTGACAGGTCATCCTGCCTCCAGTTTACCACGTAGTCTACCTGCTCCAGCAGCGCAGGATCGATTTCATCGAAATTTCCCGGGGAAGGCTGTCCTGAACTATTGGCCGAGGTGGAAACGACCGGCTTCCTGAACCTGGTGATCAATTGTGAACAGAATTCATCCGAGGTGACGCGGATCCCGATGGTGCCGTCTGCACCGACCAGGTTCGGAGCCAGGTTCTTCGCCCCGGGATAGATGACAGTCAGGGGCTCGGTGGCAGCCTCCAGCAGTTCCCAGGCAACCTCCGGTATCTCGTCGACATATGAAGGCAGCATTGCCCCTGCATGCACCAGGACCAGCATGCTTTTTGAATCTTCGCGCTCCTTGATCTCATAGATACGCTGCACGGCAGCAGCATTGGTGGCATCACATCCAAGTCCCCAGATGGTATCGGTGGGATACAGGATCACACCGCCGTTGCGGAGGATCTCAAGTGCCTTTTTTATATCTTCGTTCATGACAAACAATCTTTATAAACCTCCATTAATCCCGGTATCGTTTGCGCTTCCCTGAATTGTTGTGCGTGTACCTTTCCCTTTTTGATCATGTCGGTTCGCAGGGAGCTGTCACTTAGTATATTTTGAATCGCAGCCGCAAGGGCTTCTACATCTCCCGCTTCCACCAGCATTCCTGCTTCCCCGGCAGTTTCCTCCAGGCAGCCTCCCTTTGACGTGATTACAGGCACCCCCGAATTCAATGCCTCGAGCACCGGGATGCCAAATCCCTCGTATGATGAAGGATATACGAATGCTTCCGATTGCTGGTAAATTCCGGGGAGATCCTCATTGTCTATATGATGGTGAAAATGAATGTTTTTTACCTTTCGCTCCTGCATGTAATCGCTGATCCTGTCAAAGTAGGATGTTTTTCCACCGACAGCCACCAGCGGGATATCAATCTGGTGCTCATGCAGCGCCCGGATGATGGTAAACAGGTTCTTGCGTTCCTCAATGGTACCTACGTACAGCAGGTAATTTTCCGGCAGGGCATATTTCTCGCGGATCCGGTTGCGCTCAGTTGCATCTACAGCCTCATAAAACCACGGATTGCACCCCTGGTAAACGATACGGATCTTTTCCCCATCTGCATCCAGGAGTTCGATAAGATCATCCCTTGTCTGCCGGCTGATGGCAATGATCCGGTCGGCAGATTTAACAGCATTGAGGGTTTTCCGGTAATAGATGCGCCGGTCGATCCGCGGGTACAGCTCCGGATGGCGCAAAAAGATCAGGTCGTGGATGGTAACGACATTTTTGATCCCCGTTTTTTCCATGGCAAAGGGCAGTTCATTCGACAGCCCGTGGAACAGGTCCACCCCATCCTCCAGGAGCTGTTTCCGGATACCATAGCTTCTCCAGAAGGAACTCAGTGTTTTTGCCCATGCCGTTGCAGGCATGACTACTTTTACATCGGCGGGCGGTTCATAAGGGGAACCCTTTCTGGTGGATGGGGTATACAAGGTATACGTATGTTCAGGATACATCCTGCAAAGACCATTGATAGCGGTCCGGCTGTAGTTTCCCAGCCCGGTGAAATTTGTAAAGGCCCGTTTTGCGTCAAACCCGATGTGCATCAGACAGCAACATTATATTCACGCAATGCATCATTCAGTGAAGTCTTCAGGTCCGTTGAGGGTTTGCGTGTCCCGACGATCAGGGCGCAGGCCACCTGGTAATCACCTGCAGGAAACGATTTGGTGTATGACCCCGGGATCACTACGGAACGGGCCGGAACAACACCCCTGTGCTCAACCGGTTTTTCTCCCGACACATCAATGATACGGGTGGATTTCGTAATAACAACATTGGCGCCGAGTACCGACTCTTTTTCCACTTTTACCCCCTCTACGACAATGCTCCTTGATCCGATGAAACAATTGTCCTCGATGATCACAGGTGCGGCCTGTACCGGTTCGAGCACGCCGCCGATACCTACGCCACCACTCAAATGTACATTTTTACCTACCTGGGCGCAGGACCCAACAGTGGCCCAGGTATCAACCATGGTGCCTGATTCAACATATGCACCGATATTTACATAGGAGGGCATCATGATCACGCCTTTGTCAAGGAATGCCCCGTACCTTGCAATGGCATGCGGAACGACGCGGATGCCTTTTTCCATGTACCCTTTTTTCAGGGGGATCTTGTCATGAAACTCAAAGGGAGGCACTTCGATGGTCTCCATCTGCCGGATTGGAAAATACAGGATTACTGCTTTCTTCACCCAGTCATTCACTTTCCAGGAATCACCTGCTGGTTCAGCCACCCTGATCTCGCCGTTGTCGAGCATACCGATAACCTCTTCGATGGTGGTTCTGACTTCTTTCTCTTTCAGGGATTCCCTGTTGTTCCAGGCATTTTCAATGATTTTCCTGTGCTCCATGTGTTGCGATTTAAATTGGTTGCGAAAATAGTTAAAAAAATTAACGGGCTCAAATTGAACTTATTGAACGGCAATTTCTGATCTCCTGCTGTGTAATGCTGCCCTGATGCCTCTTGCCAAAAGGTAGAGGATCACCAGGCTGAAGATGATCGTAGCTCCAGAGGGAATGTTCATGTAATACGATGTAATCAGTCCGATCAGCGCACCAATAAATCCAATGATCACAGACCAGGCCAGTATCCTTCCGAAATTGCTGGTGAACAGATTGGCAGTATTCTGGGGAATGGTCAGCAGGCTGAGCACCAGGATGATCCCTGCAACACGGATGCTGAGCACAATAGTGAGTGCCACCAGGATAATGAGCATATAATTGACCAGCATCACAGGTATCCCGCGGGTGCGGGCAAATTGTTCGTCAAATGAAACAAACAGGATAACGCGGTAGAAGAGAATAAAAACCAGTGCCACAACCATTGTCAGGGCAAGCATGAGTGCAAGGTCGGTAAGGGTGACCGTAATAATGCTTCCAAACAGAAAACTCATCAGGTTAGGGGAATAACCGGGAGTGAGATAGATGAATATGATGCCGATGGCCATTCCGAGGGACCACATCACGGCGATGAGCGAATCGTTGCGTATTAGCTTTTTGCGTGTAAGGTGTTCCGTGGTGATGGCTGCGAGGAGTGCAAAAACGGCGGCACCGGCCATGGGCGCCCACCCTAAATAGTAACTGATCCCGACACCACCGAATGAAGCATGCGTGATCCCGCCGCTGATGAAAACCATCCTTCGGGCAACAATGTATGTGCCGATCAGTCCGCATGAAACAGACATCAGGAATGCCGCAGAAAAAGCGTTTCTGAAAAATTCATATTCAAATAATTCGATCAGGTCCATGTTTTTTGTTGTTTTTATGTGCTCCTTTTCAGCTTAAGAAGATTCATCACGAGCATCAAATTTACATTGCAGGGTTTATTGCATCGCTATGTCAAGTGTATTGCAGCATCTATTGCATTGCTATGCTTATCGTATTGCTACATTTTGATTTTTCAGTGATTATGATTCTCCATCACACGGTGGGGTACCGGGCCGTGCGTAACCAGTTCAATGGGACAATTATATACTTTGAGTTGCTCGTTGGTAATCTTGTTGGAGGGGTGAAAATGCAGCGACCTGTTGACACAGGCAATGGATTTGATCCAGGGGGTGATGGTACCCACATCGTGGGAAACCAGCATGATGGCCATCTGTTGGTTCAGTTTTTCCAGGATCCGGTAGAGTTCCTGCTCGAACCGGTTATCCACGTATGTGTTGGGCTCATCCAGGATCAGCAGTCTCGGCGAAGAGATGATCGCCCGGGCCAGCATGGTACGCTGCAGCTCACCACCTGATATCTCTCCGATCGGCCTGTGCTGCAGTTCAGAAAGACCCACTGAACCCAGGATCTCTTCCACTTTCCTGCGGGATTCAGATTTCTTCATTTTTTGCAACCCCATACCTTTGGCAAGTCCTGAC
>CAZPTO010000139.1:0-8320 GCA_964589155.1 uncultured Bacteroidaceae bacterium
GGACCCTCCATTCTTTCAGAATACACGATCAAGCAGACTTCTGAAGCGATCCTGGATTTCGCCGGAATGGGATTGTCAGTAATGGAGATCTCCCACAGGAGCAAGGAATTCGTGGCAGTAATGGACCAGGCACAACAGATGTTCAAGGAGTTACTGGATATACCAGCCGGATACTCGGTACTGTTCCTCCAGGGGGGTGCCAGTATGCAATTTTGCATGGTACCCTACAACCTGTTATCCAAAAAAGCAGCGTACCTGGATACAGGCTCGTGGGCATCAAAGGCCATCAAGGAGGCCCATATATTCGGTGAAGTGGACGTAGTTGCTTCGTCGAAAGAATCTACCTATGCTTACATTCCAAAGGATTATAAAGTACCTTCTGATGCTGATTATTTCCATATCACCACCAACAATACCATCTATGGCACTGAGATCAGGGAAGACCTGGATGTCGGGGTGCCGCTGGTAGCAGATATGTCATCCGATATTTTCAGCAGGCCCATGGATATCTCGAAATATGCACTGATCTATGGTGGTGCTCAGAAGAACCTGGCGCCTTCAGGTGTCACTTTTGTGATCATAAAGAACGACATACTGGGCAATGTAGATCGCCCGATCCCGACGATGCTTAATTATCAGACGCACATTGATAAAGAATCGATGTTCAACACACCCCCTGTTGTCCCGGTCTTTGCAGCGCTGAAAACCCTGGAATGGTATAAGCAAAAGGGAGGCGTTCCTGCCATGCATCAAGCCAACCTGGCCAAAGCAGAATTGCTATACGGTGAGATCGACCGTAATAAGCTTTTCCAGCCTAATGTGAAGGATGAAGCGGATCGCTCCATTATGAATGTTACCTTTGTGATGGATGAGAGCTACAGGGAGCTGGAAGCAGATTTCCTTGCTTATGCCACCGAAAAGGGAATGATCGGGATCAAAGGTCATCGTTCGGTGGGTGGTTTCAGGGCATCAATCTATAATGCAATGCCCCTTTCCAGCGTGGAAGCACTCGTACATACAATGAAAGAATTTGAACAGAAAAATTAAACCCTACGGTATGACAAAAGTATTGATCGCAACTGAAAAACCTTTCTCAAAACAGGCAGTAGAAGAAGTTAAACAGGTATTTGATTCTGCAGGATATGAATTGGATATTCTTGAAAAATACGCCTCAAAAGACGAATTGATCGCCGCAGTCCGTGATGTGCATGGATTGATCGTGCGGAGTGATAAAATCGATAGTGAAGTGATCGGCGCAGCGCCTTCGCTGAAGATCGTTGTTCGTGCAGGAGCAGGGTATGATAACGTGGACCTGGCTGCAGCAACCGGAAAAGGTGTGACGGTAATGAATACCCCCGGGCAGAACTCTAATGCAGTTGCCGAATTGGTGTTCGGAATGCTGATATATCTGAACAGGAATGGCTTTAACGGAACCGCAGGAACAGAGCTGCGTGGAAAAAAACTGGGGATCCATGCCTACGGGTACGTGGGAAGAATTGTTGCCCTGATCGCGAAAGGAATGGGAATGAAGGTCTTTGCATTCGATCCTTATGTAGATAAGGTGGTCATCGAGAACGATGGCGTTACCTGTCTTAAAACGGTTGAAGAACTGTACAGCAAATGCCAGTATATCTCGTTGCATATTCCTGCCAATGAAACAACCCGGGTTTCTATCAACGAAGAGTTATTGTCGCGCATGCCTGAGGGAGCAACAGTCGTGAATACTGCAAGGAAAGAAGTGATCGATGAATCCGGGCTCCTGAAAGTGATGGCAGCCAGGGATGATTTTCGTTACCTGTCAGATATTGCCCCCGACTGCAAGCAGGAGATCGAGGAAAAATTCGAAGGCAGGTATTTCTTTACACCTAAAAAGATGGGTGCGCAGACTGCAGAAGCGAATCTCAATGCAGGAGTTGCTGCAGCAAAGCAGATCGTTGCATTTATTGAAAATGGTGATACTACCTTCAAAGTCAACTGATTGTTTCAAGAATAACTTTATCTGATTATGGCAGTTTTAAAACCTTTCAAGGGGTTTCGACCTCCGGCGGAGCATGTAAAAGAGGTTGCCTCCAGGCCTTATGATGTGCTGAATTCAAAGGAGGCACGTGCAGAGGTGGAGGGAAATCCTCACTCTTTCCTTCACGTTGTAAAACCAGAAGTCGATCTCCCGGAAGGGATTGACCTGTATTCACAGGAAGTGTACAAAAAGGCAAAGGAAAACCTCGACCGGTTGATCCATGATGGCTTCTTTGCCCGGGACGACAAGGAATTACTATATGTATATGCCCAGACCATGTTTGGTAAGACCCAGTATGGGATCGTGGGGTGTTCCTCGGTGGACGATTATATGAATGAAGTGATCAAAAAGCATGAACTGACCCGCCCTGACAAGGAGGAGGACAGGATGAACCATATCCGGGTATCTAATTTCAATGCGGAGCCTGTATTTTTTGCTTATCCGGACCATAAAGGTATCGATGCGATTGTGCAGCGTGTGATCAAGGAAAAGCCCGTGTATGATTTTGAGACTGACGATGGCGTGGGACACCATTTTTGGATCATCGAAGCACAGGATGATATCGATGCGATCGTCAGTTTTTTTGACAAGGATATTCCGAATACTTACGTGGCAGACGGGCACCATCGTACAGCTGCTGCTGCATTGGTGGGGAACGAACGCAGGAAAAACAATCCGGACCATACAGGAAACGAGGAATACAACTATTTCCTTTCCGTGAATTTCCCGGCCTCACAACTCACAATCATTGATTATAATCGCGTGGTGACCGATTTAAATGACCTGACTACTAAACAGTTCCTGGGTGAGTTGGACAAAGGGTTTGAGATAAAACAGATCGGGAAGGAGATCTACAAACCTTCGGAACCGCATGTATTCAGCATGTACCTGGAGGGAAACTGGTTTGCCCTGAAGGCGAAACCTGCCACATTTAATGATGACGACCCCATAGGTTGCCTCGATGTAACAATATTATCCGAGCAAGTGCTGGGTCCCGTGCTGAATATCACCGACCTGCGTAAATCGAAGCGCATCGATTTTGTAGGGGGAATCAGGGGACTTGAAGAATTGAAAAAGCTGGTGGACCAGGGAAACATGGAGGTTGCATTCGCCCTTTACCCTGTATCCATGAAACAGTTAATGGATATTGCGGATAATGATCTGATCATGCCCCCCAAAACTACGTGGTTTGAACCGAAATTAAGAAGTGGACTCGTGATCCATTCACTTGAAGAATAATATGGATATAATAGAGAACCTGGAAAAATTGATGGACAACATTCCGGATCATGTGGAGCTGGTTGCTGTATCAAAGACCAAGCCGGCAAGCATGGTTCGTGAACTGTTTGAAGCAGGACACCTTGATTTTGGCGAAAACAAGGTACAGGAACTGGTTGAGAAGCATGAACAGCTGCCCGGGGATATTCGCTGGCACATGGTTGGACACCTGCAATCCAACAAAGTGAAATATATCGCTCCCTTTGTTTACTTTGTGCATGGCGTCGACAGCCTGAAATTACTCAAGGTACTGGAGAAGGAGGGCAGGAAAAATGACCGGCAGATCAACTGCCTGTTGCAAATGCATATTGCGAAGGAATCTTCTAAATTTGGACTCAGCGAAGATGAACTGAAAGAGATCCTTGCTTCTGAAACGTTCCGCAATCTGGAATTCGTAAAGGTGCGCGGACTCATGGGTATGGCTACTTTTACAGACAATTCTGAACTGGTCAGGGAGGAGTTTCAAAATCTAAAACGTATATTTGAACAACTGAAATCGGATCATTTCAGGGAGGATCCTGAATTCTCTGTATTGTCCATGGGAATGTCAGGAGATTATGAAGTTGCAATTGAAGAAGGGAGCAATATGATCCGCGTGGGCAGTTTGATCTTTGGTCCACGGAATACCAATTAAAAAATGTTTTGAAATGATCGATCTATCAGTCAGGTACGCAGGTTTGGAGTTAAAAAGTCCGATCATTGTTTCCAGCAGCGGGCTCACCAGTTCTGTTACAAGGATCAGGAAAATTGCTGACGCCGGTGCAGGTGCCGTAGTGTTGAAGTCACTGTTCGAGGAGCAGATACAATTTGAGATCGGTGCAATGGAGACCAGTGGTGACTATCCCGAAGCTGCCGATTATCTGAGGACATATGCCCGGGAGAACTCTGTGGAAAATTATCTCAAACTGATCAAAGAAGCCAAGTCTGCTGTGGACATACCTGTTATTGCAAGTGTGAACTGTTACAGCAGCGATGAATGGGTGGATTTTACAAAGCAAATGGAAGAAGCAGGTGCCGATGGCATCGAGTTGAATATCTATTACATGGCCAACGACCGGAAAAAAGACCCACGTTCATACGAAGATGTTTACCTGCGCATCCTCGAAGAAGTGAAAAAGCAGGTGAATATTCCGGTGATGGTCAAGTTGGGATTGCATTTTACAAATCTGACATGGATGGCTGAAGAGCTGTCAGTAAGGGGTGCTGCAGGGATCGTTATGTTTAACCGTTTCTATGCCCCCGATATTGATACAGATAATTTCACCATGGGATCTGCTGAAGTGCTCAGCTCTCCTGCGGATATCAGGAACTCCCTCAGGTGGGTGGGCATCATTTCATCAGAGGTTCCAAAGCTGGATATTGCCGCCTCTACCGGTGTGCACAGTGGCCTGGGAGCTGTCAAACAATTGCTGGCAGGAGCGGAGGCAGTGCAGGTATGCTCTGTTCTATACAGGAACGGCGTCGATTATCTGCATGAAATTGTTGGTGAAGTGAAAAAATGGATGGAGAAAAAACAATACAACTCCATTGATGAGTACAGGGGCAAAATGAGTTATGCAAACCTGAAAGACCCGGCAGCCTATGAGCGCGCCCAGTTCATCAAGTACTTTTCAAAGATGCACTGACCTGGCCTGATCAAATCAAACATTCCCAGCCCGGACCGGCGCTTTCAGTCCAGCTCGAAGCATGGATAACGGGTTAACGGGACTCAGTATTCTTTAATCACCTTGATCATTTCCCTGATCAGTTTCTTCTTGTTGTCACCCGCTTCTTGCAAACCGGAGTTCAACGTACCCGTAAGCTGAACGATCTCCTCATCAGAAAGGTCACCAATGCTGTTCTCTATTACTGTAAAAGCTTCGATGGCAGTTGCATAATCTTCCCTGAGCAGAAGCCTGGTAAACAAGGGCACCTGTGTATGATAATCCAGCCCGGATTGCCAGCATGAGGAAACAAGCGCGGACCGGACAGGAAGGTACCGCTGGTTTTTCAATGCAGCAACCAGGAAAGTTGTTGCTTCCTGATTTTTAAGGTCGTTAAGCAATGTGGTGCATGCTTCCATGACTTCATCGTCTTCAGTATCAAGCATCACTTCAAATATCTCGGGAAGGATGGTGATGTTGCCCTTTTCCCTGATCTCATCGATCACTTTGATGGTAGCCGCAGTGTTGCCGGACCGGAGAATACTGATTTGTTTTTTTTCAGCTTCTTTGGCTTTCAGGTCCTTTTCTTTTTGTTGTTCCATTTTTATTTACTGCAATGCCTGTCAATGTATTCCCTGGCTTCATATTTTCCGTATCGAAGCGCATTTCTGAAATCAAAACAGGCGGTATCTGAATTTCCGAGTTCCAGGTCGGTTTTTCCCTTTGCAAACCATATGTCGGCATTCAAGGGGTCCAGGTCCAGCGCCATGGAAAAATCTTTTTCTGCGTACCTGAAAGTCCGGGTGGCAGCATAGGTACGCCCCCTGTTATAATAATAGGTCCCGCTCCCATCTTCAATTTCAAGTGCTTTATTGAACATGGAGAGTGCATCCAGGTATTTACCTGCTGTAAAATGGATTTCGCCGAGTTCATTCAGTGCAGTATGCGAGCGCGGATACAATTCGAGGTACTTGTTCACGTAGCTGACCGCTGCGTTATATTCCCCGAGCTGGCTGTGAACCTTGCCAGTGACCAGGTAATAATCAAATGCATCCGGGGCCTGCCGGAGGAGTCGCTTGCAATCCTGCGCGGCATCTTCGAATTCACCTTCCTCCACCAGGAGTTCAATTCTCAATTTCAATGCCTCCATATTCCTGCTGTCAGCATCAACCGACTTGTCAATTGCATCAAGTGCAGCCCTGTTGTTGCCTGAAGTATGGTACAATTCAGCAAGTTGCTGATTCACAACAGATTTTTTTATTCCTTTTTTGTCCAACGCGCGCAGCCTGTTGATCGCTTCCAGCTGATCGCCGCCATCCCTGAGATGAGCGATTTCCTGTAATTCCTTATCGTATGGCGAATACCATTCCTGCTCCCTCCACAATGCGATCCAGGCTCCGGAGGATTCTATTAACGCAAGGTCCTTATCAAGCAGGATATCCTTTTCCGGCAATTTGTAATACGATCCCAGGTGTTCCTTCAGGTATTTAACGGCCAGCTCCGGCCGGTTCAGGTGTGCCTCGGTTTTTGCCAGCATCAGGCTTGCCATGTTCCTTCGCTTGCGATTCACTACGAGAAAGTCTTCCCGCGCCTGGTTGAATTGTTTCAGGTGAAAGAAACAGATTCCCCTGTTGAAGAGCACGTCAACGCTTTCCGGATCCCCGGCAGCAGCAATTTCAATGTAATGCATTGCTGAATCATAGTTGCTCACCTCCATCAGGGCTTTCGCATGCAAAAGGGCATCGGGATCTTGCTGGCCTGAGACCAGCCGGAAGGTAAAAAGGATTATGATCAAGGCAGACTTTCTCATCATTCTATAAATACATCATTTTCATTTCCTGAAAAAACATAGATAAAACCGGTGAGCGTGTAAGATTCAATTCCACCCAGTCGTGGCTCAAAAACCTCGCATATGTAATAATACACCCCGGGTGAAACCACCTTATCCGTGCCCATGATCTTCCCGTCCCAATTCAGATCGGGATCATCTGTCTGGAAAATTAAGAGTCCCCATCGGTTGAAGACCTGGAAATCAACTTTTTCAACAAATGCTGTTCGGAGCGGCACATACACGTCATTGGTTCTGTCGTTGTTGGGCGAAAAAACATTTGGCAATACGTAATTGGAACATTCATCGAGACAGAGCCGGGGCGAAAGGGCCGATTCATTGGCGAATGAGTCCACGGCGCTGATATAATAACACCCTGTAAGCGTTTCCTCGGTCTTCCGGTCAATATAGGATGTGTCGGTGGGACTGCTTTCATAGTCCTCAATCAGTGCCGGCTCACCCGCTTCGGTGGGCGAGTAATAAAGCCTGTATCCGACGATATCCTCGAGGCAACTGTCGGCGGGCAATTCCCAGGTAAGCAAGTTGTAAAACTCATCGCAAAAGGATTGGCCGGAAAGGATCGGGGTACAGGGCGGTGTGGTATCCACAGGCTGGGTACAGTTCACATGACTGATGTTGGAATTCTCATATAGTTTCCCTTCAATGCTGCGCCAGCCTGTACTCTTTACCCTGTAACAATACTCTTTATTGTTTGTCAGTCCCCTGTCCACATATACAGGATCAGTTGTAAAACCAATGGAATCGAATACCCCGGTCGATTCATTGTGCCGGTAGATGGTATAATCATAATTGATCCACGGCACATTTTTCACCATTTCAATAGCGATTTGATTATCTCCTCCGGTAAGCTCAGGATAAAACGAGGAAGCAAGCTCTTGCAGATTGGGATCACTGATCATGAACCTGTTTTCCGGTGCATCATTATACAATAAAATCTCGTAAGAATAGGGGTATCGCTCCGTGTTCACCTCTGTATCTGTAAAGACCGTATCGGTAATATCGGCAGTCTGTTTCGAGAATTCCTGCTCTTCAATTTCTCCGAACAATCCGCTGTAGCGGGTAATGACATATTCATAGGGGCCGTTTGCCGGGATCGTATCCAGATCCTGGGGCTGTGCCCATTTTAACTCAATAGCTCCCGATGGACTGTCGTCTGTAACACTTACCTGCAGCATGGAGGGCACACCGGCGATAAGCGGTGTGCATGCCTCACCGCTCGGAATGCTGAAGGCACCATCAGGATAGACCGATACAATTATGTAACAATATTCTGCCCCCTGGTCAAGGCCATTCCCGTTGTTGTCATCAAAATAAAGGGTGTCATCCCGACGATCCATCACAGCAATGGATTCATATCCTGTGCTTGCCGGAACGCCGGTTACGCATGAATCGGGTGTAAATCCGGAAGGACCTTCCCGCCTGTAGATCCTGTAGCCGGTTACATAAGGGCAGGGATCAGGTTCCCACGTAACCGTTACACTGTTGGATGCAGGAATAAGTCGAGGAGTGTCAGGGGCAGAGCCAATCACCCTG